>NZ_NCVN01000038.1:0-110758 GCF_002096925.1 Streptococcus mitis
CCATTTTTAAACGAAGATTGAGGTCCATGAAAAGATTACGTATGAGTTCTTCCATCCCTTCAGCGACTCGAAAACGATTGATGGTGCGATAGCTGGCAATCAACGGTCCTGTTAGGTATTGCATAGCGAGATTTTCAATCATCATTTTTTCAATTTTTCGTCCAGAGAAAATCCCTTGTGAATAGGCAAATAGAAGAGTAGCTATAAGCATTTTAGGGTGATAAGACGGACGAGCAAAGGCATGATAGAAGGCGTGGAAGTGACAATCTTCCAAGGTATTCATCACTTTTTCAATAGTAAAGACGAGATGGTCCTGTGGAAAGAAAGAACTGATTTTTAGTGGTAAAGTTGTTTGATTTGTGTTATAGTGAATATGCATGGGATAGCCTTTCTAAATGGTTTATTAAGCAATTCTATTTTACCAAGACTATCGTAACCATGCAAAAAAGCAACGGCAAATCCGTTGCTTTTTTTGGAAATAAGGGACTATTGTCCCAGAATCTTGTCTTATACGTCAAAATGAGCTAAGTTTTTACTGACTCCTACAACTCTGTTCGATTTTCAATGGCTCGTAAGAGTGTGACTTCGTCCGCATACTCAATATCTGCTCCGACAGCGAGGCCTCGCGCCAGACGAGTAACCTTGATGCCAGCTGGCTTGAGCAAACGTGAAAGATACATGGAAGTTGCTTCCCCATCTGCTGTGGCATTGGTCGCCACAATCACTTCTGAAACTTCACTATCCATCAGACGAGTCATCAGGCTCTTGAGATTGATATCATCTGGACTGATACCATTCATGGGAGAAATGAGACCATGTAAGACATGATAGAGTCCATGGTATTCTTGGATATTCTCCATGGCTGCCACATCGCGACTATCTTCGAGAACTAAAATCGTCGTCTGGTCACGAGTCGGATCGGTACAGATAGAGCAAGGATCGTCATCAGTCAGGCGACCGCAGATGGAACAGTAGGTCAGCTCTCTCTTAGCAGAAAGGAGATTTTTAGCAAATTCATTGACATCGTCATCAGACATTCCAATAGTATAGAAGGCCAGACGGGTAGCCGTCTTAATCCCGATACCCGGTAACTTAGAATAACTGTCAATTAGCTTAGCAATAGGTGTTGGATAAAGCATATGTTCCTTTCTAATTCATTGGATGGTGTTGGTTATAGAGGTTGATAATATCGCGCGCAATGGAAGGTCCGACACCATTTGTAAGGTTGGTGTTATGAGGGAAGACAACAGCTACAGCGATTTGAGGATTATCTGATGGTGCATAGGCCACAGCATTGGTATTGTTAGCTTTTTGACCACCCTCAACATAACTTTCGGCAGTACCTGTTTTTCCACTAATGGATACCGCTGCGCCATTTGAAAAGGCACGACCGGTTGTCAAAGCACTTCCACCATGTGAAACTTGATAAAATCCTTGTTGAAGAATGGAAACATCAGACTCAGAAATATTAATTTTATTCATTTCCTTGGTTTCAACAGATTGGATTAAGTTCCCTAAGCCACCTTGTTCATTGTTTCCATAAATCCCCTCGACAATGTGAGGTGCAATCCGAACACCGTTGTTGGCAATAGTTCCAACGTACTGGGCCAATTGCATTGGGGTGTAGTTATCAAACTGACCAAATGCATTGGTAATGTAATTAGCGAAATTATACTCTTTTGGAATAAAACCAGTTGACTCATCTGGAAGGTCAATGCCTGTTGAGGCTCCAAGACCATATTCCGCAAATGTCGAACGAAGTTTCCCCATAGCGGATTCTAAATTGTTAGTTAAAACAAACATATTGGGTTGATAGGTCTGACCCATAATGCCCAAAGCCGTTTGAACCATGTAGGTATTAGAAGAATACTCCAAGGCTTCCACAGCTGTAATCGGGAATGAACCGTAGGCCTGAGTATACCAAGAATTAATTGGAGCTGAACCTTGGAAGACAATCGGTTGGTCTGTCAAGGTCTGATTCCCTGATAAGACTCCATTCTCCCAACCAGAGCTGATGGTCGCCGCCTTAACGACCGAACCGGGTACAAAGACATCGGTTACTGTTCCCAAGGAATCAGGTGTTAAATCTCCCGTTTTCAAGTCATGTTTGAGTCCTGACATAGACAAAACCGCACCTGTTTTTGGGTTGAGGGCAACTGCATACACACCTTCTGAATACTTGGCTCCTCCATTTCCCAGTTCGGAATTGAAGTAACTCTTAAGCAGATTGTCCACGCTATCTTGAAAGGCCAAATCAATAGTCAGTTTAATATTATTCCCTTTGGTACCATCTTCGATATTTTCGACACTTTCCATATTGCCATACTTGTCTAGATGGATTTCTTTCACCGAGCGTTTCCCTTGCAAGGTTTCTTCATATTGTTTTTCTAGATAAGAGGTTCCAACACGGTCGTTTAGAGAATAACCCTTTTTGATATAAGCATCTGCTTCTTCAGCTGGAAGACCGGCTTTTTCACTGGATACACTTCCTACTATAGACGAAAGAGAAGTCTCTAGGACCTTTCGATCCCACGAAGTTGAAATACTGATCCCAGGTAAATTCTTAGAAGCTGAAGCAATCAAGGCAATCTGTGTATCTGTCAAGGAATCTGTCGCAATGGTCCCTGTCGCAAAATTTCCAACTGCATTGAGTTGGCTAAAAAGATAAATTTCTTTCTTTTCGTCATCCGAGTAGGTCAATTGACTTGGATCGATACTTTCAACAGTATTATTGTAAAGCTCGGATTCAGATAATTGATTGCCATCAGAATCAAGTCGCTTCTCACGTGGTAAACTTTCCACTGCTTTCTTATAGACATCTTGATCTGCTAGATAATAGTCCGCCAACTGTCGATCAGTCAATGTTGGAGAAGTAACTCCCACATAAGCCAGCAACTTCTTGGCTGTTTCTTTTAAATCTGCAGCCGTCATTTTGTTGTTTCGAGTAAAGGAAACAACTTGTTTCACAGTATTTTCAACCAAAGGCTTGCCGCTGGCATCATAAATTTCGCCCCGAGCCGAACTAGTGGTCACCTTTGTTTTACTAGCAGATGCTAATTTTGTCTCATAAAAATCCTTGTTCAAAACCTGCATATAAAGCAGGCGACCTATAATGGCCATAAAGAGCAAAATGACAATCGAAAACAATAAATTAAGCCGAATCGGAATCGAATGGCTGTCAAATTTTCTCATACAAATCAGTCTCATTTCTATTTTAAGTCTTACTCTTAATTGTACCATAATTTGAGAAGAAAATTATGGAAAAGGAAAAAGCTTTTTTCCTTTTTACGGGAAAATACGATTTTATTTATCTATCCCTATATTATATGATATAATAAACGTAAAAGTTCGATGACTCAGTCTTTTTCCAATACGACTCATTTAAAGGAGCATTTCTATGGACAAACCAGATATAGCAACCATCATTGATTCTCACTTCGAAGAAATGACAGATCTAGAGCAAGAAATCGCTCGCTATTTTTTACAATCTGAAACCATTGCAGATGATTTATCTTCTCAGCAGGTCACTCAAAAATTACATATCTCTCAAGCCGCACTGACCCGCTTTGCTAAAAAGTGTGGTTTTACAGGTTATCGAGAATTTATTTTCCAATACCAACACCAAGCAGATAATCAAGCTAGCCAACATCCCGACCACAGCCCCCTGACAAAACGAGTTCTTAGAAGCTACAATCACATGCGGGAACAAACACAGGACTTGATTGACGAAAAACAACTTGAACGAATCGCCCAGTTAATCGAAGATGCTGATCGTGTCTACTTCTTTGGAACAGGTAGTTCTGGCCTTGTCGCTCGTGAAATGAAATTGCGCTTTATGCGTCTAGGTGTGGTCTGCGAGGCCTTGACTGATCAAGACGGCTTTGCTTGGACAACCAGTATTATGGATGAAAATTGTCTCGTACTCGGTTTCTCACTTTCTGGCACAACACCTTCTATTTTAGATAGTCTATTAGACGCTAAGGAGATGGGGGCAAAGACTGTACTCTTTACAAGTGTTCCCAATAAAGATAGTCAGACCTATACAGAAACCGTTCTTGTTGCTAGCCACAGTCAGCCTTCCTACATTCAACGTATATCTGCTCAACTTCCTATGCTCTTCTTTATCGATTTGATTTATGCCTATTTTTTGGAAATCAATCGTGAAAGCAAGGAGAAAATCTTTAATAGCTATTGGGAAAATAAGAAACTCAATGGCTATCGTAGACAAAAACGTGTAAGAAAATCCTAGTTTGGCTGAGCCAAACTAGGATTTTTATTCATCACTAAACATACATCTTCTAGATTATGAATTAGTCATATCTCGACTTAGTCTTGAATAATTTCATGTAATCACTTTTTGAAGGAAGTAAATAAGCAAGTCTGACGGTATCCTCAACAATTGTATATAATACAATATAATCCTTACTCAAGGCCAATCCTCGCGTTTGGTAGCGAGGGTCTAATTTCTTACCAAATTTTTCATCGGCATCAAATCCAGCTTGGGGGAAAATTTCTAGACGATTAATATCTTTTCTGATACTCGCCACTTTTCGTCTCGCAGACTCTACAGAACCGATTTCCTCTGCTATATACTGATATATTTTATCCAAACTATCAATCACTCTAGGAGAATACAAAATCCTATATTTTTTATAATCCATAGCGTGTCACAACATCCTCATCTGTCAAGTAATTCCCAGCCTCAATCTTAGCATAACTTTCTTGAACTTCTGCTTGTAATTGTCTAAATAAATACTCCTTCTCCAATTCCTCTTCACTAAGTAAATCTACTTCATTTGTTACGGCAACATTCTTTAAAAATAATCTAAGTGCCGATGAAAGAGAGAGATTTTTTTCTTTTAACACTTCCATGGCATCATTTACTAATTCTCTATTAGCTTGGAAGGTCACAATTTTACTTGAATTCGCTATAGCCATTTTATATAACTCCTTTATATATTTTACTTATTATCTCACAATTATAAAGAAAGTCAAGGGAATTTGATTTGAAAGATGCTGGAAAAAATTTTTGTGTCACATATCTAATATACAAACTAACTTCTAAAGAAAGCCAAATGATATTCTCCATTCAATTTAACTGCTACTTTCTCATGGATAGACTGATTTTTTAAAGAACAAATTTCTCCATATTTCCAACTTTCGTGCTCCCCTGATAATCTAGTGACTGACTTCACTTGATTATCTAAGTTAGCAACTGTAGCACTAAGCTCTTCTTTTGGAATAATTTCTTCAGTAATTGTAAATAATTGTTCCCCTATCTTCAACTCTCTGGCTTCTTGCTCATTGATAGCAAATTCTCCTACTAAGCGAACATTAAATAAGTCAGAAACTTTTATAAGTTCTTCTTTAGAAATATTATCAAGTAGTTTACATTTATAGAAAGTACTATCAATTTTTATGGCAAATTCTCTATTCTTGGTTTGATATAAGTCACCAATCTCCAACAAATCATTCTTTATTTCATCATTGGAATCATCGTAAGATATTTCATAAATATCATAATGATTGCTTACTTTACTTTCAATATCTTCATATAAAATTAATTGATTAGTTACACCATAATGCTCTCCTTTATAATCAAATCGATTATAACTTGAGTCGAGAAATTTAACATCATACTTCTCATATGTGCATCCAGTCAATCCAAGTAAACTTAAGAAAAAAATTACGGAAAGATAGATCTTTTTGAATTTCATAGTTCTCCTCCTAATTTTCTATAGTTAAATTATCAAAAATCAATAACGCCTCTCTCCAATATGTCTTTACAGACTTATTTTGGATATGAAGTAAAGTCAAAACAATTCCCAAACTTCCATCCAAAAATTTAACACTCCCTTCATTTCAATCATAGTATATAATTAAACACCTTTTCTGGTCACAATTACTAAATTAGCAACAAACAATAATACAACATAAAAAGTTAAAGCTAATAAATTAGTTGTGCTTCTAAAATTATTTTCTAAAATTATATTAACTGGTAAAATTACTGGAATCCAAAAAATATTAAGAAAAACTTTATTTGTTGCAAATAATATAAATAAACTTTCTACAACAGCAATAAGTAAATTGCCACCTTTCGCAATAAACAATGTCAATAGCATGTGGAAATGATTTAGCAATATTAGTAATAACCAACTAACTATTCCTACGTAAAAATAATATGAAAAGTGTTCTAACTCTATACCTACAACTACCCATAAAGGAATAGTGAGTAAAGATAATAGTAAATCTAACACAAAAATTTTCGCTCCCCATATACTGGCTGTATTTCTCGAGCCTTTAATATTCTGATAATTATTAGCATTGATTTCTTGTTCAGATACTAATAAAGTGATTATCGTAGTTATCATACAATAGCCTAACATGGGTAAAAAGATAATATTTTCCAATACAATCGTGTTATTTACAGATAATATGTAAATTGGAATTGTCAATAGTTGTATAGTAGACAAAATCAAAATAATGTATAGTTGATACGAATCTTTAAATTTAATCATTTCACTTTTTAGCAATTGGATCATTACTTAACCTCCAATTTAACATTAACAAAGAAACAATAAATAGAATCAATGATAGAAATACGGTAAATACTACCATTTTAACGTCTGTTACATGATTTGTTAAATCTAAATCTCCTGACGGTTTTATATACATAAGACTATAAGCAATTTTATAATGATATGTAAAAGGAAAGAAGAACCAAAAGCTACTTTGAGCGATAAAAGGTGCAACCAAAAAACAAATCAAGGAGTTAATAGATACTAAGATATAGGGGTTGATCCGTTTCGAAAATAGATACAAGAGTGGCAATACCCATATGGATGTTATCGAAATAAGTACTAAACAAATTAAGTCACCAATTATATTCAATGATATTAAGTCGCCATACAAAAAATTACTTGTAAATAATAATATAGCTAAAAACCATACGTTCGAAATGAGTAAATCTTTTAATTTTAAAAGTATCTTTACGATATATATTTTTATGCTATCATTTCGAAAGTATATATTCTGGAAGTTTCCTGCAGCTTCTTCTGCTTTATAATCATATAAAAATAACAATCCAATAAGCGTGTACAAAAAGACGGCTTCCCACCAATATATTGAAAAACTTTCTAGAATACTCGGTCCAACAAGTAATACAGCTATTAAAATCGACAAGCCCGGAGCTATTATCAAGAATTTTTTGGATGTATTTTTTCGCTGTTTTAACCATTCTGATTTAAATATTTTTATCATATTGCGTCACCTCCATGAACAATTCTTATAAATAAAGATTCTAAATCATCACTTTGAACATTCGAACCATCGTAAAAAATTTGACCATCATGTAAAATAACAACTTTATCTGCCACTTTACTAACTTCATACAGTTGATGGCTAGATAAAAGAATTGTCATTCCTGATTTCTTTAAAGAAATCATTAAATTCAACAATTCCTTTATACCATCTGGATCCAATCCATTGGTAGGTTCATCTAAAATGAGCAAATCTGGACTAGTAATTATTGCCATACCTAATCCCAAACGTTGTTTCATACCTAAAGAAAAGCTCCCTGCTTTTTTCTTTCCCGTATTAGATAGCCCAATCAAGTTTAATACTTCATTAATTCGTTCGTCAGAAATGTCATATAACAATGCTCTTGTTTTTAAGTTATCATAAGCAGATAAGTTCATGTAGATAGCTGGAGTTTCAATAAGCGCTCCAATCTCATATATACCCGCATTTTTTTTCCCATTAAAAATAACCGTACCACTATCAGCATTTTCAAGACCAAAAATAATCTTCATAATTGTTGATTTTCCTGCACCATTAATACCTAATAATCCACAAATACTCCCCTCTTTTATTTCAAAAGAAATATTTTTCAGTACTTCTCTATCCTTATATGATTTTCTAAGTTTTTGAACTTGTATATTCATAACTATAATTCCTCCTTGTTTTATACTTGTATGTTATACTTTATTTTTCAAAATTTGTTCAGAATTTCCAATTTTACAAAATTAAAAAAATAGACAGTCCTCAATTTAGAAAACCATCTATTTTTATACATAACTATTATATGGAAGCTATCTAATATATCCTTACAGAATTATTTTTTAATAAGCAACGTCACTTGAGCGCCACCTCTATCTGGATTTGATAAAAACAATTCTCCTAAATGTCTAGTTGCAACTTGTTTAGCAAATGCTAACCCTAAACCATAGTGCTTATTATTCCTACCTTTATTCTCAGTATAAAATAACTTATCTGCATTTAATAAGGACTGTTCAGTAAAAGGCAGACCATTATTCCACACTACAAAATTAATATACTCTGTTTCCTCAATGATAGTAAGCGTAACTTTTTTTTCTCCAGAACTATATCTTGCTGCATTTGCTAAAATGTTAATTAATGCCCGATTTAAATTAAAGCGATTTCCCTTAAAAAATATTAATTTTGTAGTATTAATAATTTTGAAATCAACCTTTGCATTATTCATTACAGATTTCGCTTCTACTGACAGCTCACTTAAAAATTCGGATAAATGTATCTGTTCTCCATAATCTTTATCTTCAATTAGTAATCTTGAATAATCAATCATTGAACTAAAGTATCTTTCAAAAACTACTATACTGT
The DNA here is from genome assembly GCF_002096925.1 of Streptococcus mitis. Taxonomy (GTDB): domain Bacteria; phylum Bacillota; class Bacilli; order Lactobacillales; family Streptococcaceae; genus Streptococcus; species Streptococcus mitis_AF. The sequence goes on from NZ_NCVN01000038.1 coordinate 8,641, forward strand.
TATTCATTGACTGAGTGTATTCCTTCTGTTGAACAGTCAAGTTAGTTAATTCAAGCAACTCTAAATTTCCCTTTAGTACTGTTAAAGGAGTTTTTACATCATGAGCTAATGCACCAACTTGAAAAGATAAATCTTCCTTCTCCCTTCTCTCTGATTTGAGTAAATTAGTTAACTCGTCGTCCTTTTGATATAATACAGAAAGAATTTCATCGAACTCTTGTATTTGAGCAGGAATGTTTTTATCTTTAAATGTTAACTGTCCCATGTTTAAAGTCTTTTTTTGTATGAGGAGAAAATTATTTGAAAATTCTTTTATTAATCTTGTAAGTGACCAAATGAGTAAAATTGTTTCGATAACGAAGAAAAATAAATAAGAAAATAGATTAAATGAAAAGTGACGCAAATTCGGATTAACAAACTCAGGTATCATGGGTTGCCTGACAGTAAGTACAATCTCTGAATTAGCGTAATACCCATAATACACTGCATCATTACTTATGGATTCATTTTTAGCAAAAACTTCTCGATAGGCTGGCAAATCCTTTTTTTGATAGTTGCCCTCTTCAATTGTACCCGTCTTGCGATTAAATACAACATAGTCAAATATAGAGTTATTCATTGCTTGGACTACATCACTTAAATTGCTGCTATCACTCACTGAAATTTCCATTTTAGAGCCGTATACATTTAATTGTCCAGTAAAAACAAGTAAATAAGTAAATATAAAAAATAAAAGTATACTCAGTAACGTACCTGTTACTAGTTCTAAAACAGTCCTTATTATGCGCCCTCTAATTGTACTCTTCTTACTCATGCCACTTGTATCCCATACCTCTAACTGTTTTTATAGGATTAATTCCATACGATGAGAATTTTAATCTTATTTGATAGATATACTCAGATATTGAACGAAAGAGGGTTTCAGCATCATCATCATAAACATTTTCATATATATCTTGTACAGTAAAAATTTTTCTTGGATTGCTAGATAATAGCTCTATGATATCATATTCCCTACTTGTAAAAGCAAGACTATCTCCATTAATACAAACAATTTTTTCTTGTAAATAAATCGTTATTGGGGATAATTCTCGAACAATTTGATTACTTAATTCACCTTGTTTGTATCGTTCTTCTCGTTTGAGATTTGCAGCAACTTTGGCAATTAATTGATTGATGCTGAAAGGTTTTGTAATATAGTCATCTCCTCCTAAATTCAACCCTGATACTATATCATCTTCGGTATCTTTTGCACTAACAAAAATAATAGGAGATCTTACTTTATTTCTAATCTGCTTACAAATTTGCATACCATCTATATTAGGCATCATTACATCTAATAAAATCAAATCAAATCCTTTGAAATTATTAATATTGATTGGTACGGTGACTTCTTGATACGTCGTTACCTGATAGTTTTTCATCTCTAAAATAGTTCGCATCAGTTTCAAAATTTCAAAATCGTCATCTACAACTAATATCTTATACATTCTATCACCTCAAAATATTTTAGAGAACTATCTGCAAAGCTCCGTATTCTTGACAAAGAATAGTCTCAATACATCAATTTGTAATATTTCTTATTTATTAAATTAAATTTTTAGAAACTAGTACAAATCTATTTTACACTATCTTGAACAAAATTCGTAATATTTAATAATCTAATTTGAGTGCCGTCAATGTCCCTTCCTCTTCCGATTCTTATTTCCAGCGTCAGACTTAAAACGGTCTATCCCCAAACCGTTTTAATCCGCTACCTCACAATAGTTAGGCTTGGAAATTGTTATTGACTTCACTGGTAGCAGGTGCCCACGGAGGACTTACACCTCAGATGAACTACATGCCCGTCGTACCTAGAAAATCCTAGTTTGGCTGAGCCAAACTAGGATTGTTTTGTTTTAAAGTGATAATAAGCTCCCAACATACCTGCTGTATTTTGGTGATGGGCAAATTCTAATCGTGTTTTTTCAGCTAGACTTGGTACCAAGGCCGCCTTCAAGGCTGTGCGGATCTTGGGTTTGAGGATTGCCTCTTGCCCCATGATACCGCCACCGAGAATGACTACTTCTGGATTGGCAACATAGCAAATATTAGCCAGACCTTTCCCAAGGTAATCTACCATCCGGTCAATGCCTTCCATGCAAATCTTGTTGCCTTCAGTGGCTTCCTTAAAGATACGTCGACCATTCCACTGATCAACTGGATCTCCATGACCTGCTGCTACATACTCCACCAAGGCTGTCGTAGAGGCCAAGTCTTGGAAATCTCCATCCTGCATATGCATATAACCGACTTCGCAGGCTGAATTGCTAAAACCATGGAAGACTTTCCCATCCATAATCAAGCAACCACCAATACCTGTTCCAATGGTCAAGCAAAGGGTGACACTCGCTCCCTTACCTGAACCAGATACCGCTTCAGCAAGACCTGCACAGTTGACATCATTTTCAATTTCACAAGGAATAGTAAAGCTAGTCTCGATTTCCTTCTTGAACTGGGTTCCTGCATAATTCGGAATCTGAGGCCCAGCATAGAAAATCTCACCCTTATCTGGATCCACCATTCCTGCAGAAGAAATAGCAACACCTGCTACTGGGCCTTGTTCTAAATAGCTGGCTACGATATCTTTGGTCTTTTGTAAGATATGAGGTCCACCCTTATGCGCCTCTGTTGGCATTTCATGCGATTCAACAAGTTGGCCTTCTTGGTCGATCAAACCATATTTGATGTTGGTTCCACCGATATCAATTGCAACGTAGTGTGTCATAAATACCTCCTTATGGATTAGAGGAAGCGCTCCTTGGTTTCACGAATCAAGGATGCAGCTGCTTCTACAACTGGACGATCTTCTTCAGTCACTGGTGTCAATGGTAAACGAACAGAACCAATATTCAAGCCTTCATTGATCTTCAAGACTTCCTTAATCACACCATACATATTTCCATGTGTAGCAGTCAATTTGCCAATGATTGCATTGATAGCGTATTGCAATTCACGCGCTGTTTCCAAGTCTTTGTCAGCAATCAACTGATTGAGTTTCAAGAAGAGTTCTGGCATAGCACCATAAGTACCACCGATACCAGCTTTAGCTCCCATGAGACGACCACCTAAGAACTGCTCATCTGGACCGTTGAAAACGATATGGTCTTCCCCACCAAGGCTCACAAAGGTTTGGATATCTTGAACTGGCATAGAAGAGTTCTTAACACCGATAACACGAGGATTTTTCAACATTTCTGTGTATAGACTTGGAGTCAGAGCAACACCTGCCAATTGAGGAATGTTGTAAATCACGTAGTCTGTGTTTGGAGCTGCAGAACTGATATCGTTCCAGTATTTAGCAACTGAGTATTCTGGCAAGCGGAAATAAATTGGTGGAATCGTTGCAATGGCATCTACACCCAAGCTTTCAGCATGACGAGCAAGTTCCATACTATCTTTGGTATTGTTGCAAGCAACGTGAGCAATGATGGTCAATTTACCTTTGGCAACTGCCATGACTTCTTCCAAGATTAACTTGCGGTCTTCAACGCTTTGGTAGATACATTCACCAGAAGAACCATTGACATAAAGACCTTGAACACCTTTATCAATGAAGTATTGAACCAAGGCACGCGTACGCTCTGGACTTACTTCTCCTTGATCATCATAACATGCGTAGAAGGCTGGAATGACACCTTCGTATTTTTTTAAATCTGACATAGATTTTCTCCTAAGATTTCTTTTTTTCTGCTAAAAGCAGGATTTATTCTTTACGTGTTTAGTATACACCTTATGAAAAACGCTTTCAATATCTTGTGTACACTTAGATTTTAGTTTCGATATGAATTTTGAAATGTTTATGGCTTGAAAGTAGTTTCATAGACAAGCCATCCTATTGGTATTTTGCGAAAATTTTCTCCATCAATCCAGTCTGGAGAAAGACCAAGAGCCCAAACCCAAAAAGCAGGAAGGCTGAACCACCTAAAAGTAAAGTGAAGGCGGACAGATAAAGAACCATCACAATAAGAAAGAGAATAGCTAACATGAGGAAGAACCAAGGAAAGTTAAAACTTGCCAAGATAAGTCCTTTTTGTAAGACTTCTTTCCAAGTCAAATCATAGCGTGCAGCTATGGGATAGCTAGCCAACATCACGATAGTGAGGAAGATAAGAACGCCTAGACAGATAGCTTTCACCATTTGGAAAGGCATAGCTGTCTGACCCCAGAAGAGATAGAGGTCTAGAAGGCTTAATGAGACAATGCCCAACTCAAGCAGACCTAACTGAAGACCTAGTTTCAGATTTTGCTTGAAAGCTCTTAAATAGATTCTAAAGACAGGCACACGTCTACTCTTCTTAATCTCAAACATAGTCTCGTAGAGACTAATTTTAGCCACTCCAATCGTCACGATGGGCAAACAAGAGACGACAAAAAGAAGATTGGCTGTCACGATATCCAAGACCTTCTCACTAAAACGCATGAGAAAGTTATCTGTATCAAATGCTGCCTTGATAAGGCTTACTCCTTTTTGTGCCATGTTTGCTCCTCCTGATTTTTTAGTCAATCAAAATTTTAAAGAGATATTTGCGAACCTTCTCTTCCCTACCTGCATAGCCATTTGGCTGATGGGGTTCTCCTGGGAAGAAAATCGCAAAATTGTGATAACCCAACAATAGTGGGTATTTTTCATGACAATGCACAAAGCCAATGTCACTAGCTTCGTCGAATGCTACTGCCTCGTCTTTGATACGTGAACCGTAGCTCGAATATTCATGTCCTTCTACCAGCAAATGCAAGTCTGCATAGTTTTTATGATGCTCAAATTGATCATTTTCAGCTTGATTGAGGACATTTTCCTGAACAACTAGAAAGACCTTGTCCCCGTCAATCTCATACTTACCTAATTCAAATGAATCTTTACGATGCTGGTAGAGATAGTCGATAGCCTTGTCTAGATTGGGATGAATTCCTTTGTAAAAGGTGATGTTTTTCAAATCGTCAAAAATCATACTCTTTCCTTCGTTTCTGATAGTTAACTAAAATCATTCTTAAGTTGATAAGTGTCTAACAAAATATCTAAGGTAAGCAAATACCCAACATTTTGTAGACACTTATAACTCTGTATTCTCTTATACTCAATGAAAATTGAAGAACAAACTAGGAAGCTAACCGCAGGCAATACTTAAGTATGGCAAGGTGACGCTGACGTAGTTTGAATTCAATTTTCGCAGAGTATTAACCTTTGACCGCTCCCATAGTAATACCCTGAGTGAAGGATTTTTGGAAGACTAGGAAGACTGTTACGATTGGAACTGCTGCAAGAGCGGCACCTGCCATGATCAAACCATAGTTGGTTGCCATTTCAGCTTGCATAGTTGCAACCCCGAGTGAGATGGTCAAGTTTTGACGTGAAGTCAACATAACCAACTGCATGAAGTAGTCGTTCCAGGTATTGATGAAGGTAAAGATTGCAAGGGCTGCAAATCCTGGTTTCACAATTGGGAAGGCTACGCTCCAGAAAGTACGAATCTCACCACAACCGTCGATTTTAGCTGACTCAAGCAACTCTGTAGGGATATTCTCACTGAACTGTTTCATGAGGAAGACCCCGAATGGCCATCCAATCAAAGGCAAGATAACTGCCCAAAGTGTATCATGGATTCCCATGAAGTTGACGATACGTACCAATGGTACAAGGACAACTTGTTTTGGAAGAGCCATGGCTGCAATAAAGATTGCAAAAAGAATGCGTTGACCATAGAAACGTTTTTTAGCCAATACATAACCTGCTAGAGAAGAGGTTGCACAGACCAAAAACATAGTTACAAGTGAGATAAATACTGAGTTCCACATCCACTGCAAGGCAGGGTTTTGCACCATAAGTTGTTGGAAGTTTTCCATGGTTGGCATTTTAGGGAACCACTGTGGTGGAATAACGATTGTATCAGGTTGTGACTTGAAGGCACCTGTCAAAATCCAGTAGAACGGAAAGATGAACAGCACGGTCAACAAGAGCAAGATAATAGTTGAAATAACAGTAAAAGCTGTTAAAGGTTTCTTTTGTGTAGATTGCATAGCTGTCTCCTTTCTTTAGTATTCTACGTCGTTTCCAAGTACTTTAAATTGAACAAAGCTTACGATAGCAATCATAACTGCTAGGAATACACCAATTGTGTTGGCATAGCCATATTCTGTCAATTGGAAGGCTTTTTCGTAAAGGTAGTACATAAGTGTACTTGTTGAGTAGTTTGGACCACCAGATGTCAACAACTGAATCAAGGCGAAACACTGGAATGAGTTGATTGTTGTAATGATTGCAATGTAAAGAGTTGTTGGAAGGAGGCTAGGCCATTTAATCTTCCAGAACACTTGCAATTCAGTTGCACCGTCAACTCGAGCTGCTTCAACCAATGAATTGTCGATATTCCCCATCGCTGCGATATAAAGGATAATCGGCTGACCAACAGATGTAGTCAAAAGGATAATCATAATCGCCATCAACGCCCAGTTTTTATCTCCCAACCAAGAAATGTTTTGGCTGATGATATGGCTTGACTTAAGGACAAAGTTTAGAATCCCTGATAGTGGGTCATAAATCCATTTCCAAACAACTGTTACGGCAACACTACCTGTTACAACAGGAAGGAAGAAGACGAAACGGTAGAAAGATCTGGCAATGGCATTTTGATGATAGGTCTGAGATGCTACAAAGAGTGAGAATAGAACAACAACTGGTACAGATCCAATAACCAGAATAACGGTATTGATCAAAGACTTCATAAAGACAGGGTCTTTAAACATACGAACGTAGTTGTCCAAGCCTACAAACTCAAATTTAGTCATTGAGTAGTTAAAGAAACTTGTAATGAATCCCATAATCATAGGAGCCAATACAAAGATGACAAAGAAGAATAATACTGGTGCTAGGAAAGCGTAGGAAATCACTGTTTCCCGCATGCGAATTTTATTGACTTTCACAGTCGGCACCTCTCTTTCACAAATAAAATATTTTGGATTTTTTTAATCTGTTTTAAAATCAAAATGAAATTTTTTAAGATTCGCTTATGTAAGAACTTCATTTTAATTTCGTGACAGTTCCTTACATTTCAAATAAAATCCTCCCTTTTCTTACATAGACTATGCACAGGGAAAAGGGAGGAGTCAATCTGATTTAGTGCTTATTGTTTTGTAGCTTTTTTAATTGTTTCGTTAGCTTTTTCAGTGAAGGCTTTCAAAGCGTCCGCTGGTTTTTCGTCACCATTTGATACAGATTGCAACATTGGGAACCAAAGTGTTCTCATTTCAGCAAAACCATTGATAGTGTTGTAGTATGGTGAGTAGTATTTAGTCCAACCACTGATTGTTTCCATACGTTTGTCTTCATAAAGTTTGCCAAATGAAGTACGAACTGGGAAGGCACCTGTACGAACAACGTCTTTTGGACCCCATTCTTTGTCATCCGCGATGAATTGAACGAATTTCTTAGATGCTGCAACTTTCTTGTCGTCTTTGTTGTTGAATACTGCAAATCCGTTTACAAGGTATTCAAGAGCTGGTTTACCTGAATCTGATGGGAATGGCACTTCTACCACTTCTACTTTACTTGCTTCCAAGAGTTTAGCTTGGATACCGTTTTGAGCTGGTGCCCAAAGGATTGTGTAAGATGTTTGACCGTTGGCAAAGTTTTGGATATCTGCTCCACCGTCAAATTGTGAACCATTGTTCAACAAACCGTCTTTAATCCAGCCAGCTGCTTTTTCAAGACCTTTGACGAATTTAGGATCATCAGTTGTATATTTTGTAACATCTTTATCTGTTACAGAACCGCCGTAAAGGTTTGAGATGAAGGCACGTGTTCCTTGGTCTCCCCCTTGACCAGAACTGAACAATGAACCTGGTGTGTAGCCTTTGTCTTTAAGCGCTTTCAAAACTTTTTCAAAATCATCAGTTGTCCAACCTTCTTTTACAAGGTTTGCAACTCCAGCCTCTTCCAACATTTTCTTGTTCATAGCCATATAGAATGGTGCTGAACTGATTGGATACATGTAAGCTTTGTCTCCAGCTTTACTTGCTTGTACAATGTTTTCATTGTTAACATCTTTAACAAATTCGTCTGTGAAGAGATCGTTCAACTCAGCCAATTTACCGTTTTTACCGTATTGGATGATACGTCCTGGTGCGTCAAAAAGTACGTCTGGAGCTGTCCCTGCTTCGATAGCTGTTGTGATTTTTTCAGGACCAGACTTGAAGTCGATGGTTTCCAATTTCACTTTTACATCTGGATTTGCTTTTTCAAAAGCTTCGATGATTGATTTTTCATATGTTCCAACACCGTCACCAGTTTTTTCTTGAGTGAAGACTGGGAATGCCCACCAAGTGATTTCTGTTTTAGCGCCATCTCCACCTGATTTAGCAGCATCTTTGCTACCACCAGAATTACCACATGCAGCAAGGCCAAGAACCGCAGCACCCGCAAGTACTGTACAAGCTAGTTTTCTAAATTTCATTTGTATTCTCCTAATTGATAAGCGTATCCATATTGGATAATGAGTAAGATTGCATTTGTATACGTTTTCATTTCATCCGACGCATCCACCACTCTCCTCTGTTTTTAAATTGTGTTATTTAAGACCAGCAACGAAGCGTTCTGTAATCTCTTTTGGTCTAGTAATAGCGCCACCTACAACGATGCCTCGCACTCCATATCCCAGGATTTGTTTGGCTTGTTCTGGTGTATGAATTTTCCCTTCTGCAATGACATCTACACCGGCATCACAGAGTTTTTTAATTAATTCAAAATCGGGACCATCCACTTTTGGACTGTAAGATGTGTATCCTGATAAGGTTGTTCCGACAAAGTCAATTCCTGCTTCAACAGCTGCCAATCCTTCTTCGAAAGTACTTGTATCAGCCATCAAGAGCTGGTTAGGATATTTCTCCTTAACCTGACGAATGAACTCTTGGATCTCCAAACCATCATAGCGTTCACGCTTGGTACAATCCAGAGCAATCACTTCTATGTCCAGTTCTGCTAATTCATCAACTTCTTTCATAGTAGCAGTGATGAAGGGTTCTTGCGGTGGATAATCTCGTTTAATTATCCCAATGATTGGAAGGTTGGTAACCTCCTTGATTTCCTTGATATCGCGAACACTATTTGCTCGGATACCTACTGCTCCACCTTGCTCAGCCGCTTTGACCAGCAAGGGAATGACTCCTCCCGCTTCTGTATAGAGCGGTTCGTGAGGAAGGGCCTGACAAGAAACGATGATTCCATCTTTGATTTGTGCAATCAAGGCTTCTTTAGTAATCTGTGGCATCCTCTTTCCTCCTTTTCTTTGTTCTTATGAGTTCATTATATATTATTTTTAAAGCGCTTTCAATACTTTGTGGTAGAATAGATTTCAGTTTCAAAAGTATTTTATAGAACAGCTGTTTCTGAAAGTAGTTTCAGCTCTGTCTTATTTTCAATTCGCTTAGTATCTAAAATGATAAAAAGAGATAGCCATCTTTCAAATAGGCCATCTCTTTTATCATTAACGATGAGCAAAATTTATTTTATTCAAGACCTAATCTAGTCCTCTTTTCGTTTCTTCCCAAATGTCAAAACAGATAAGAGACCTGCCACTAATCCCATAGAAATAAGGGTTGTGTTTTCTTTACTTCCAGTATTTGGTAGCTCGTTTTGTTTAGCCGCTGGTGCTTGATAAGTAGCATCTTGTCCAAGAGATAACTTCTTAGCTGGACGTTCGTTTGCAACTGCTAAGACTGGTTTGGTTTCTCCCTTGTACTCTGGCACTTCATGGATTGCTGCCTCAGCGCCATTGACACCTCCTTTATATTCAGGAACCTCATTTGAAGCTGCCAAGACAAAATTAGCACCTCCGGTATATTCAGGAACCTCATTTGAAGCTGCTAAAACTGCATTTACGCCCCCATTGAATTCTGGAAGTTCATGGACCGCTGCTTCACTTCCATTTACACCATGAGTAATTTTAGAACCAACTACTGAAACAGGCAAATTATGCATACTTTCGATAGCTCCTTCTGCTAAGCCTGTAACTTTTTGACCAATATCCTCAGGATCTACTGTAAACAATAGAGTCTTTGTGTCATACTGTGTCATAAACGTAGCTGTCTTACCATTTGCAAGTTGTAAAGTTGGTGCTTGATTGACCAATACTTCTGAATCAAATTCCATGGCAATAATACCTTGCCCCATATGAACTGCATGTGTAACTTTTGCTTCGGTTGGAGAAACCATATCCTTGCTTAAGAAATCCCAATTAAATTTCTTATAAGACAAGGTATATTCGTTTTGGTTGTTATCTGCATGCTCATAAAGCAATCCATATTCGCCATTCCCGAGATCTTGAATAGAATTGTAGGCAAACTTACCACTTTGAATAGGGTTATGCTTAAGCCAAGTCAGCTCTCCATTTTCTTCGACACGGGCTAAGTGTACCAAACCGTTGAAACGTCCTGGTCCACCTGCATTACTAAGAACAATATACTCTTTTCCATCATGCATCGTATGAATAGCAGCCAATTGAACATAAACATCCTTGACATCCGCATAACGTTTTATATCATTTTCCCAAGTTACTCCACCATCTTTACTAGTAGCAACTTGAAGGTCCCCTGTCAAGCCACGCATGAAGAGCTTGAGATCTCCATTATTTAACTGTACAACAGAGGACTCGGTATTTTGAGCATAATAATTACTCATGGTACTTGAGTCAATCACAGTGCCATCAGTCAGCGTACGATGGTCATTCACACCACCTCCCATATGCCAAGTCTTACCATGGTCATCTGAGTAGATAATCCGAGATGATTGAGAACCGTTTAAGTGGTTGGTCTGATTAGTTGTATAAGTAGGTACAATGATTCGACCTTTATGAGGTCCGGTATGAAGAGTAATTCCTGTTCCAGGCCCAACCCCTAAGAATTTCATCCAATCAGCTTTTACCATTGGGGTAATATCTTGAGGAGCTGACCAAGTCTTACCATCATCATCACTGTAAGACATCCATAGATAAGAATCCTTAGCAACTCTAAATGGAGACGTTTTATTGCTTGTGAAATAAATATTTCCTAATAGTCGATCCCCTTGATACAAATCACCTTTATCGCTATAAGCTGGTTTAACTGGGTTTACAACAACACGATAATCGGTTGCTTTCCCATCTGGACTATAAACTATGCCATTTTCGCGTATTGTATAGGAACCTTCTTCGCCTTCTTTGTAGAGAATTTGGTAAGTTTTGCCATCGATTTGTTTATAGGCTTCTTCTCTTTGAGCAGCCATTCCAAAGATTCCTTTCCCTTCTGGGAACATATCATAGATAGAAAAAATTCGTTTTGTTGCAGGATCTTGAACCAAAACCATATCGATGTTCACTGGTGAACCGATTGATGGATCAGAGGCTTTTGGATTGTCTCGTAAATTTGTAATCGTTACTCGGTCACTCCATGTCTTCCCCTTATCCTCACTTCGTCTAACGACCATACCGATATCACCCCAGTCATATTGGTGTAAGCGGCGTTCGTCAGCACCAGCAATCAAGGTTCCTTTATCAGTTTTAAGAAGAGCAGGAATACGATAACTCTTGATACCATCTTTATTTGGTTTATTATGCATACCACCTTCAAAGACATCTTGTTTTTCAGTAACTTTAGCCCCTTCTGGTAGCTTTTGTTCCAAATCAGATCTCTCAAACAATTGGCTCCGTTTTTGAACTTCCTCTGGAGTTAATACACGATCATAAACACTCAAATTACGAACCTGTAAATTTGCTCCCCAAACTGATCTCCCTGCCCGATTTGTTGCACCAAGTTGAGCATGGGTAATATCTGGCATATCCTTGATAAATTTACCAGATTTCAAGCTGGTACGCGATAAAACACCATTTACATAGAGTCTAACTTTTCCTTCTAGATTTTCTGCATTCGGTCTTTCTACAGTAAAGGTAACTGAATTCCACTGCCCAGGCTTAATTTTCAATGGAGCATCTGTATATTTATCATAAAATTGTGTTCCATTAGCATCACGTCCCTCAATTAAGGCTGTATTATTGAGAACAGCCATGGTGAAGTACTCATCTTTTTTCTTATCACTAGACACTGAGAATAGATTATAAAAATCTGGAGCTTTTGCATCTGGCTTAAATTCCATATGAATGGTCGCATTTTGAAGCTTCTTCAATGTATCTAATTCACTGGCTAAGTCTACACGCTGACCATTTTTCGAATTTGTTTCAACATCTTCTTTTTCCACTACTGGAGTTGCATTTTCGATGTCTCTAGCATAATAATCTCGAGGAAGTACTCCCTCTTCTTCTTTATTTTGCTCCTTGTTACTTGCTTCTGTAGTTGCAGAATCTGTTTCTGGTTTATCAGCAGGAGCTGGTGTATTGTCAGTTGCAGGTGTATTTGTTGGAGTGGTTGTCTCTGCTTCAGCAGTCTCATTTTTCTTCAACTTATCCTGATCAACTTCCACACCATTATCTTTCGCTGTTGCCAATTTTCCAGCTAATTCACTATCTAAATTTGCAAGACTTCCTGAAGAAGCTTCTTTTGGTAATTCTGATAAACCTTGATTATTATTTTCAGCAGCGGTTACAGTTGCGTTTCCTTGTTCATTTGCCAATACAGGGTTTACTCCAAACACCACTGCACCAATGGTTACAGAGGCTACACCCACTGCAAATTTACGAATACCATATCTTTGTTTTCTGTCAAAATTCTTCTGATTCATCTTTCTACCTTTCAATACCACCAAAAATAAAGCGCTTTCTTTTTGTTTTAAAATTTTTACTCCCCATCATAGGAAAACACAAGAAAGTAATTAATAAACGAGAATTCCTATCCTTCTCTCTTTCAACATTTAGCTAGCTGCAATCAAAACAGTAGCTCTTTCACTCCTTTCCTAGACACTTTTTCTTTATTATACAATAAAGTCATAGGTTTATCTCGAGCTTGCCATAGAATAGATTTTACTTTCAGCAATATTTTAATATTTTAATATTTTTAAAAGTACTTTCAACATTTATAACAAAAAGAGAGCTACTGGGCTCTCTCATTCATCACTTTATATACTTAAAAGAAATCTCACTACCACATAGCCAATTGTAGACTTGATCATTGACAAATACATTCATGGCTTCGTGAGCATACTCAGGCATGATGCGATAGGCCTTATCGCAGGTCAGACGGTTGTAAATCGCAAACTGGGTAATAGGATAGCAAACATCATCGTCCAAGCCCGTAATCATCTTAACCTCACCCTTGATACGATGGGCAAGATTTTTCACATCGATATAGGCAAGGGTCGCTATGATTTCCTCCTCAGTTTCGTGGAAGGGGTCGTGAAACTTGAAATAACGGAAAAGTTCGTCGTAAGCCTCGCTAGTATTCCCAATCTCAAGCACCCGTCTAAAGTCTGACAAGAAAGGATAGATGGCAACTGTTTTCTGAATCCGAGGATTGAGTGCTGCTGCAACTAGGGCTAAAGCCCCTCCTTGCGAGGCGCCATAGCTAGAAAGGCGCTTCTCATCCACCTCAGGCAGACTAGTAATAATGTCAACCAACTGGTAAATGTCCAAATAAACATCCTTATAAAAGAGGTGATCCCGACCTTCCACAGCACCACGGATAATGTGACCCTTGACCGTATTTCCTAGAGGAGAACGTAAGCCGTCTTGTGAATAGCCCGACTGACCTCGAACGTCCATGGAAACAATACCGTAACCAGCTACGGTGAAGGCCAACATGTCGGCCCAATCCCAGCCACGTCCCATATAACCATGGAAATGGAAGATTATCGGAACCTTCTCCTCACTCTTTGGAAGAACAACTCGTGCATAGACCTTTCCTTCATTGGTTCCTTCAAATGTTAATTCATAGCACTTTACTTGAGGAATGTGGAAATCTCTCTCCTCCAACTGGTAGGCTGGAAGTGTTGAAACTTTTTTCACTTCCTCATCCCAGAAATCATCAAAGTCTTCTGGAACCTCATCCCGTCCTCTATAAGTCTTGATTTCTTCTAACAAAGCTGGATTTTTCATAACATACTCCTTTTTTTGTAATCGCTATCACCACTCTAGCATATCTAGAAAAGCAATGCAAGAAAGAAGGACAAATAGAAAGAGATTTTAGATTCTTTACTTTTAGGATGATGGGCTGAAAGTAGTTTTAGAAAAAAAGAGCATTTCGCTCTTTCTTCCTTATATTTATATTATTTTGTTGCTTCTTTCTTTTGGAAAGTGGTTTGGTAATTTACTTTAATCGTTACGGTCATGTGAGAGTCCTCGTTTCTTTTTGATGACTCTAGTATAAGGACCAAACCTGAAAGCTAGCTTAAGATTTCCTTATAGAAAGCTTATACTCAATGAAAATCAAAGAGCAAACTAGGAAACTAGCCGTAGGTTGCTCAAAGCACTGCTTTGAGGTTGTAGATAAGACTGACGAAGTCAGTTACATATATAATCCAAGGCGAAGCTGACGTGGTTTGAAGAGACTTTCGAAGAGTATTAATCTAAATGTTCTTTCTTCTCCAGATGAAGGGCAATCATGCGCCACTCTGGATCCTCTTGCCAGCCTTCTATCGAACTAATGTAGCTAGCAACCTTTCTGGCTTCTTCTAAAATCGGAAAATCTTCGATAATATCAGCTACTTGGAACTCTGGAAGTCCTGACTGTCTGGTTCCAAAAATTTCACCTGAACCACGCATTTTCAAATCTTCCTCCGCAAGAACAAATCCATTGGTCGTTTCTGTCATGATGCGCATGCGGTCTTTCCCAGAATCAGTCTTGGGATTGGCAACGAGAACTGCATAAGACTGCTTATCTCCCCGACCGACACGACCTCTGAGCTGGTGAAGCTGGCTGAGCCCGAAGCGGTCAGCATCCATGATAATCATGACGGTCGCATTGGGAACATTGACCCCGACCTCGATAACCGTCGTTGAAACTAGAATATCCGTTTTTCGCTCTTTGAAATCCTGCATAATCTGGTCTTTTTCGTCACTCTTCATCTTACCATGTAGAAGAGCCACTTCTGCCTTACCTGCAAAATAAGCCGTCAACTCTTCTGATAAGGCAATGGCATTTTTCAAATCCAGAGCTTCAGATTCCTCAATCAAGGGAGAGATGACATAGGCTTGAGAACCTTTTTGGATTTCCCCCTCTAACCAAGTCAAGACCTGAGGCAATTGCTCATGTTGGATCCAGCGAGTCACAATAGGCTTTCGCCCTGCTGGCATCTGGTCAATAATGGAAACATCCATATCGCCAAAGGCTGTGATAGCCAAGGTTCGTGGAATGGGAGTTGCCGTCATCATGAGAACATCTGGATTGTCGCCTTTTTCCCTTAGAATACGCCTTTGCCCCACACCAAAACGGTGCTGCTCATCGATGATAATCAAGCCAAGGCGGGCATAATCCACCCCATCTTGTATCAAAGCGTGGGTTCCGATAATCAAATCAGCCTCACCCTTGGCAATAGTCTCCAAGACTTCTCTCTTTTCTGCAACTTTCAAGGAACCTGTCAAGAGAGCCATTTTCAAGTCTGGAAAGAGACTCTGTAAACTCTCAAAGTGTTGCTCTGCAAGGATTTCTGTCGGTACCATGAGGGCGGACTGATAGCCAGCCGTCACCGCTGCAAACATGGCCAAGCCAGCGACAACTGTTTTTCCACTCCCCACATCCCCTTGCAGGAGACGATTCATGTGGTGGTCCGACTTCATATCGGTCAAAATTTCCTGCAAACTCTTTTCCTGAGCTTGGGTCAGGGCAAAAGGAAGACTTTCTTTAACGGCTGTCACTTTTTCCTGAGACCAGTTCAGAATCAGGCCGCTTCCCTGAACTCTATTTTCAGACTTGAGCGTCTGTAACTGCATCTGAAAATAAAAGAGTTCCTCAAACTTGATACGGCGAAGGGCCTGCTTGTATTCTGCCAAATCCTTGGGGAAATGCATGGCACGAACGGCCTGACAACGGGACATGAGTTTGTATTTGTCCAGCAAAGACTGAGGGAGATTTTCCTCAATCAAGAGGTCCAGTCCCTGATCAAAAGCCGTCTTGATGACCTTTACTAGACTGGCCTGACTGATTCCCTGAGCCAAGCGATACACAGGTTGGAGGTCATCTTCCACCTGAGCCAGGACCTTCATCCCTGTCAGACTAGCCTTGGCGCGGTCCCATTTTCCAAAAACAGCAAGGGTTGCTCCCAACTCTATCTTATCTGCTAGATAGGGCTGGTTAAAGAAATTCACCGCAAAAACGACTTCTCCCTGCTTGAGGCTAAAGCGTAGGCGATTACGCTTGAAACCATAGTACTGGACACTAGCAGGAGTCACGACTTGACCAGAAAGAACCGCCTTTTCACCGTCTTCCAGTTCCAGCACTTGCTTTGTCTTGAAGTCTTCATATCGGAAAGGAAAGTAGAGCAAGAGGTCTTGCAAGTTTTCAATTCCTAGTTTGGCGTATTTTTCTGCTGACTTTGGTCCCACACCAGGTAAGACATGCAAGGGTTGATGTAGATTCATGCTCCACTCCTTTCTTTTCTAATAATATTCTCTCGGAATGCGGTCGCTGAGAAGACAAACCACCTCATAGTTAATAGTCCCACGGTAGGCCGCTACCTGAGTAGCTGTGATCTCCTTGCCCCCGTTAGAACCAATCAAGGTTACTTTGGTTCCCAGCGGATAAAGCTTAGGCAGACGAATGGTGATTTGGTCCATAGATACTCGCCCAACGATTGGGCAAGCTTGCCCATCTACCAAGACAGTGAAATTCTGCATGTCTCGTGTCCATCCATCCGCATAGCCGATTGGCACGGTCGCGATGACTTGCTCGCTGTCCGCCTGATAGGTGGCTCCATAGCCCATACAAGCTCCAGCTGAAACTGTCTTGACATGAACCAGGGCAGATTCCAAGGTCAAGGCTGGTTTCAAGTCATAGGGCAAGTCCAAGACCTCTCCGCTAGGATTAAGACCATACATGGCATCTCCCATACGGACCGCATTGAAAATAGTCTCTGCATGCCAAAGAGTCGTTGCAGAATTGCTAGCATGAACCAAGTCTGGAACTTCCTTCATACTGGCCAAAATAATTTTAAACCGTTCTAACTGGGTATTAAAGTAGTCATCTGATTTCTCGTCTGCAGTAGCAAAGTGGGTAAAAATCCCTTCAACACGAGCACCATGTTGTTGGAGCAAATCTTGAGCCTGCTCAGCCTCATGAGCCTCTCGAAAACCAATTCGTCCCATTCCTGAATCAATCTTGAGGTGGACTGTTAATCCAGTTAAGTCCGCTTCCTTATCTAAGAGTGCTTGAATCCACTCCAGTCCAGCTACAGTCAAGGTGATGTCATATTCTTTAGCTAGAGCAACAACTTCGATTTCAGAAACTCCTAAAATAAGGATTCGCTTGCTAAGTCCAGCCTGTCTGAGTTCAATAGCTTCATCTATATTCGAAACGCAAAAGCCATCAACATCATCTTGAATAGTCGTGGCAACGGCAACAGCTCCATGACCATAGGCATTAGCCTTGACTACTGCAAATTTGAGTGTTCCTTCAGGGATATGAGCCCCCATTTGCTGAATATTTTGTCGAATAGCTCTCAGATGAATCAGAGCCTTGGTTGGTCTATGCGGACTAGCTTTCATGATTTTCCTCCAAAATGACACTAGCTGTCACAAACTGATCGGTATGGCTGATAGACAGCCAAATCTTTCCTGAAAATGGTGCCTGACTAAAATAAGGCGCCCCGCGTTCATTATTCAAGACTTCCAAATCCTGAAAACCTAGTTTTCCAATACCAGTTCCCATGGCCTTGGAAAAGGCTTCTTTAGCCGACCAGCGACCAGCTAAATATTCTATTTGCCTGCGCCCTTTGAGACTGTTAAAACGTTCCATTTCCTTAGCGGTCAGCACGCGCTTAGCAAATCCTTCATGTCGTGTAACTGCGCTTTCTATCGAAGCCAATTCTTCGATGTCAATTCCGTGTCCAACTATCATTCTCATCAAAAGGAGTTGAGATTCCCCCAACTCCATCCTTTTCACTTATTTTGTCAAGGTAGCATAGATTTCTTCTACCAAGGCCTCTGTATTTTCCCAACCTAGGCAAGGGTCGGTAATGGAGCATCCAAAGACCTCTGGTTGGTTTTGACGACCATCTGCTAGGTAGGATTCAATCATAAAGCCTCGAACCGTCTTTTTGATTTTCTCGTTCCAATCACGATTTTGCAAGGTCTGGCGAACAATTCGAATTTGCTCCATATATTGCTTGCCTGAGTTATCATGGTTGGTATCAATGAGGATAAAGGGATTTTCAAGTCCCATGGCTTCATAGCGTTCAATGGCATTTAGCAAAGTTTCATAGTAAAAGTTAGGCTCATTTTTCCCATATTCATTAACTGCACCACGAAGGATGACATGGGCTAGGGGATTACCTGAAGTCTCAACTTCTTGGCCATGGAAGAGGAAGGTTTGTTTGTTTTGAGCGGCATAGATACCGTTAAACATAACCCCAAGATTTCCAGAGGTTGGATTTTTCATCCCTACTGGTGCATCAATTCCTGAAGCCACAAAACGGTGCTCTTGGTCTTCCACAGAACGAGCCCCAACAGCATGGTAGCTGACCAAATCATCTACCAAGACAAGATTTGACGGATAAAGCATCTCGTCTGCCGTTATCAAACCAGTCTCTGTGATCACGCGGTAGTGCAACTGACGAACAGCCTGCAAACCGTTAATCAGACTTGGAGCCTTCGAAGTATCTGGCTGGTGAACCAACCCCTTATAGCCGTCTCCGTTGGTGCGAGGTTTAGCAGTATAAACACGCATGACCATGAAAATCTTGTCCGCCACCTTCTTCTGCAAGGCAGATAAACGGTGGGCATATTCCAAGACAGCTTCTTCATTATCAGAAGAGCAAGGACCAATCACCAAAAGGATACGGTCATCTTCTCCTGAAATAATGTCTGCCAATTCTCTATCACGACGCTCCTTTAGTCGCAAGGCTTCCGCAGACAATTGAGTTTCCGCCTTGATTGCTTCAATATCGATTTCTTGACCTTTTTCAATAAATGCCATACTATTCTCCTAGCGTTTGGTAGATTTCTCTGACAAGGGCTTCCGTATTTTCCCAGCCTAGGCAAGGGTCTGTGATAGACTTGCCAAATACTTCTGGTTCATTTTGACGGCCGTCTTCTAGATAAGACTCAATCATAAAGCCACGAACGTACTGCTTGATTTTTTCATTCCAATCACGGTTAATCAAGGTCTGGCGGACAATTCGAATCTGATCCATGTATTGCTTACCAGAGTTGTCATGATTAGTATCGACGATGATAAAGGGATTTTCCAAGCCCATTTTTTCATACTGAGCAATGGTATCCATCAAATTATCATAGTAGTAGTTGGGAATATTCTTACCATACTCATTGATTGCTCCACGAAGAATGGCGTGCGATAGCGGGTTCCCAGTTGTTTCTACTTCTTTTCCAAGAAAAAGGAAACTTTGCTTGTTTTGAGCAGCATAAATCCCATTAAACATGACATTGAGATTTCCAGAGGTTGGATTTTTAAAACCAGTCGCGAAATCTGCCCCACTTGCCACAAAGCGGTGTTGCTGGTCTTCAACCGAACGGGCACCAACCGCCATGTAAGAAATCAAATCATCTACTAGCGGAAGATTTTCAGGATAAAGCATTTCATCAGCTGTCGTCATACCTGTTTCTGTGATGACACGATAGTGGAGATGGCGAACGGCTTTGATTCCGTTGATGAGGCTTGGCGCTTCCGTCGCGTTAGGCTGGTGAATCAAGCCCTTATAGCCATCTCCGTTGGTACGAGGTTTGGCAGTATAAACACGCATAACCATAAAGATACGGTCTGCCACTTCTTCTTGTAGAGTTGCCAAACGCTTAGCGTACTCAAGGACAGCTTCTTCATTGTCAGATGAGCATGGCCCAATTACCAAGAGAATTCGCTGGTCTTCTCCACGTATAATAGCCTCTAGCTCTTGATCGCGTTGTGATTTCCTCTCTAAAGCTTGGCCTTCTAGTTTTGATAAGGCACGAACTTCTTCAATATTAATTTTAGGACTTTTTGCTGTAAATACCATAACTCATCTCCTTATAAAGCAAACGGATACCAAGTAAAAATTTACTTTTCACAAGGTATCCGCCTCTAAACTATCTCATTTTATTGTCTTTTACCGTGACAGTTTTTAAACTTCTTACCAGAACCACATGGGCAAAGTTCATTCCGTCCAATCTGACTCAAATCCAAATCTTCTGGGATATTTGCTTGGTGGGCAGCGATATTGCGAGTCGCTGTTGTACTGATATGGTGTTCTGCTTGTGGTCTTTCTTGTTCATGAATTTGTGCTTTCATCATCAAACGTGTCACATCAAACTCAATCGAACCAATCATGTCATTAAACATACGGAAACCTTCTGCCTGATACTCAACAACAGGGTTGTTCTGAGCATAGCCACGAAGTCCAACCGCGTTACGCAATTGATCAAGAGCGTCGATATGATCTGTCCACTTGTTATCCACCACTCGTAGAATCAAAACTTTTTGGAATTCTTTAACTGCTTCTTCATCTCGTAGTTTTGAAACTTGACTGTCGTAAACCTTCAAGGCACGTTGGAAGAGCTCTTCCTTGATAGCCTTATCAGACAAGCCTGACAAGTCTTCCATCGTAATAGAATCTTCTGGAAGCAAGTTGTACTTAGCAAAGTTCAAAATCGCTTCTAGTTTTTCATCTTGTTTAGCACGCGCATGACCATCAACGACACGACCAATCGTGCGTTTGATCATAGCCTGAATTTCAGGTGCCAAGTCACGATCTGCAGTGATGACATCGTAACGTTGAGCGTAGATAATTTCACGTTGTTCACGCATGACGTCATCGTATTGAAGGACTTGTTTACGGGTATCGTAGTTATTTCCTTCGACACGTTTTTGCGCCGCTTCAACTTGACGTGTCAACATACGAGACTCAATGGCCTCCTCAGACATGTTCAAGCGTTCAAAGATTCCCTTCAAACGTTCAGAACCAAAACGTTTCATCAAATCATCTTCAAGAGAGAGGTAGAATTGTGACTCACCTGGGTCTCCTTGACGACCTGAACGTCCACGAAGCTGGTTATCGATACGACGGCTTTCATGACGTTCTGTACCAATAACACAAAGTCCTCCAAGTTCACGAACTCCTTCACCAAGCTTGATGTCGGTACCACGACCGGCCATGTTAGTCGCAATGGTAACAGCACCACGTTGACCAGCATTCATGATGATTTGAGCTTCTTTATAGTGGTTTTTGGCATTCAAGACTTCGTGAGGAACACCAGCTGCGACCAATTTCTTAGAAATGTAGTCACTGGTTTCAACCGCTACTGTACCAACCAAGACAGGCTGACCTTTTTGGTAACGAGCCTTAACGTCTTCGACAACCGCCTTAAACTTAGCCTCGATACTTGCATAAAGAAGGTCTGAGTGGTCAATACGTTGAACAGGACGGTTTGTTGGGATTGGAATAACACGAATGTTGTAAATTTCACGGAATTCTTCTTCCTCAGTCTTACCTGTACCCGTCATACCAGACAATTTCTTGTACATACGGAAGAGGTTTTGGTAAGTGATTGAGGCAGATGTCTTGGTTTCATCCTGGATTGGCACACCTTCTTTGGCTTCAATAGCTTGGTGCAATCCATCAGAATAACGACGACCTTCCATAGTACGACCTGTAAATTGGTCAACGATCAAGATTTCTTGCTCTTCGCTCACCACATAGTCAATATCGAGAAGCATGATGTAGTTGGCACGAAGGGCGTTATCGATAAAGTGAGTCAAAGCCACATTTTCGATGTCATAGAGATTTTCAAGCTTGAAGTAGCTTTCAGCCTTGTCAATCCCTGAATCAGACAAACCAATAGTCTTAGACTGCACATCGATGATGTAGTCGTCTTTGTCCAACGATTTTACATAGTGGTCTGCCATGTGATACAACTGACTAGTTTCAACTGCGTTAGCACCTGATACGATCAAAGGTGTACGAGCCTCGTCAATCAAGATAGAGTCAACCTCATCGACCAAGGCATAGTTAAGCGGGCGTTGTACCATGTTTTCAGCACGAACGACCATGTTATCACGAAGGTAGTCAAATCCGATTTCTGAGTTGGTTGAGTAGGTAATATCACACTCATAGGCTTCTTTTTTCTCCATTGGAGATTTAGCAGCCAAGTTAATCCCTACTGACAAACCAAGCCATGAGTACAATTCACCCATCTCAGTCGCGTCACGTTC
This sequence comes from Streptococcus mitis, assembly GCF_002096925.1. Lineage (GTDB taxonomy): Bacteria > Bacillota > Bacilli > Lactobacillales > Streptococcaceae > Streptococcus > Streptococcus mitis_AF. The sequence goes on from NZ_NCVN01000038.1 coordinate 30,949, forward strand.
GGACAGGTATTCGTTAACCGTAACTACGTGAACCCCTTTACCTGAAAGAGCATTGAGGTAGACTGGCATAGTCGCAGTCAAGGTTTTCCCTTCCCCTGTACGCATCTCTGGCACGTCACCATGGTGAAGAACGATTCCTCCCATGACCTGAACCTTATATGGGAAGAGACCTAGGACACGTTTGGCACCCTCACGGACAACCGCAAATGCTTCATAAAGCAATGAATCCAGTGATTCTCCATTTTGATAACGTTCTTTAAATTCAACTGTTTTTGCTTTTAGTTGGTCATCTGTCAAAGCAGCCATTTGGTCTTCGTATTTGAAAACCTTGTCAGCCATCTTTTCCAGACGACGGATTTCTCCTTTATCATTTTCGATAATTGTTTTTAAAATATTAGCCATGTTTTTCCTTACTTTAAATTCCGAATATTTTAGAATGTTCTTTTAATTCTAGCACAATTACTGATTATTTTCAAGGAAGAATCCCCATTTTGAAAAGGAAAAAGAGGCTAGTTTCCAAGCTAACCTCTCTGATTTTTATGATACTTTAATTGCCAAAAATCGGCAAAATAGCAAATAGGATAAATAGATTTATCCAAAAAGAAAGACAACAGATAAGTCCAAAAACAAAGAGACTGACTTTCTTGGACAGCAAGGCCATCAAAATCGACAGAATTCCAAAAACTAGTAAAACTTTCTGCATGATTAAGAGATTGATAGATATTCCCAGAACTGGTTTATCCCAAGGAAGAAAGAAGAAAGCAATCCAGATCAACAGAACTAAACCAATATAGACCTTAGAATAGCGTGTAATAAATGATTTTAGACGTGTCATAAGCTACCTCCTATCAATAAAAACCATATAAATCAATACCTTCCACCTTTTGATTCCCCTAGTTCTCGTCTCAAGCGAAACATGTTTTTGAAAAAGATATATTCTAACCAGTCACTGCCTAGAGATAAGACTATCAAAAGCAACCAAACACCCCAAGTACTAGCATCTGATACATAATTTAGAACAAAAGGGAAAAATAAGAATGAAAAAATTGTCATATCCAAGCTAAACAGAGCTAAAAGGGAAATATAAATCCAGTAGAAATAGTAGATAATGGGGAAAAACTTACTGTTTCTATCAGCATTATCTATCCAATAAAAAAAGTAAAAGCAGGGAAATAAGAGTATCAAATGAAACCAATTAAACGACAGTTTCATCATCGACACCTCCTCTTTAAAATTGTTTTCTTTAGTTTCATTCTATTAAATGTTCTTACCAATATAAATCAATGCTTTCCACCTTTAGACTTCCCCAGTTCCCGTCTCAAGCGAAGCATTTTTTTGAAAAAGATATAGGTTAACCAAGAACTGGAAAAAGCAATAAGTAGTAATAATAGCCAAATGCCCCAAGACTTGATGTCTGCCACATTTCTCAATAGGATATTGAAAAATAGGACTGAAAAAACTGTCCAAGCAAGGCTAAAAAGAGCATAGAGGGTGATGTAAATCCAGTAAAAATAGTAAAAAATTGGGAAAAATTTACTATCTCTGTTGGCCTTTTCAATCCAGCTGAAAAAGTAAAAACAGGGTAATAAGATTAACAATTTAAACAAATGTTCCATCATCAACACCTCTTTTTGGTAGCGCTTTCTTTAACTTCATTTTATCAAAAAAATCTGGAAATGTCATTCCAGATTCTGCTTTTTTATTTACGTTTTCTTGCGATGAGATGAATCGGTGTTCCTTCAAAGACAAAGGCCTTGCGGATTTGATTTTCCAAGAAACGCAGGTAAGAAAAGTGCATGAGTTCTTCTTCGTTGACAAAGATAACAAAGGTCGGTGGTTTGGTTGCCACTTGAGTCGCATAGAAAATCTTAAGTCGTTTTCCTTTGTCTGTCGGTGTTGGGTTGATGGCAATGGCATCCATGATAACATCGTTCAAGACAGCTGATGGAATACGTGTATTTTGACTTTCACTGATTTGCTTAATCATCTCAGGAAGTTTGTGGAGACGTTGCTTGGTCAAAGCGGATACAAAGATAATCGGTGCGTAAGGCAGGTATTGGAACTGCTCACGGATATCTTCTTCCCAGTTTTTCATAGTATGGTTGTCTTTTTCAAGCGTATCCCACTTATTGACCACGATAATCATCCCTTTACCGGCTTCATGGGCAAATCCTGCGATACGCTTGTCGTATTCACGAATACCCTCTTCCGCGTTTATGACCATCAAGACCACATCTGAGCGGTCAATAGCACGCATGGCACGCATGACTGAGTATTTCTCAGTATTTTCATAAACCTTACCAGATTTACGCATACCAGCCGTATCAATCATGGTAAACTCTTGACCATCTGTATCTGTAAAGTGGGTATCAATAGCGTCACGCGTTGTTCCAGCAACAGGACTAGCAATGACACGGTCTTCTCCCAAGATAGCATTGATCAAGCTTGATTTTCCAACATTAGGACGACCAATCAAGCTAAACTTAATCACATCTGGATTTTCTTCTTCATATTCATTTGGAAGATTTTCTACGATGGCGTCTAGCACATCCCCTGTACCAATACCATGGACAGATGAGATAGGCAGTGGTTCACCCAAACCGAGAGCATAGAAATCATAGATATCATTTCGCATCTCAGGGTTATCCACCTTGTTAACCGCGAGGATAACTGGTTTGTGGGTCTTATAAAGCTTACGGGCTACGTATTCGTCTGCATCAGTAATTCCTTCCTTACCAGACACGACAAAGACGATAACATCTGCTTCTTCCATGGCAATTTCTGCCTGGTGCTTGATTTGTTCCATAAAAGGAGCATCGACATCATCGATTCCTCCTGTATCAATCATGCTAAAAGAACGATTGAGCCACTCACCCGTTGCATAGATACGGTCACGTGTCACTCCTTCGACATCTTCTACAATGGAGATTCGCTCACCAGCGATCCGATTAAATAGGGTTGATTTCCCAACATTGGGACGTCCTACAATGGCAATAGTTGGTAGGGCCATAATTTCTCACTTTCTACAATAACTTCTTCTGTTCAAGATTTTTTCTAGTTGGGCTTGGTTCAGCTTGACCAAACTGTTCTGCTAGACGCTGACTCCAGCTTGTGGTTGCACGCGCTCCAGCATAGTCAGCCTGTACACGGTCATAAGCTTCGATTGCCTCAGTTGACTGTTCTTGGTATTCTTCCTCAAAGACAACATTCTCTAGTGGCAGTCTTGGTTTCACATCATGATTTTGATTTGGCACACCTAGCGCCATCCCAAAGACAGGATAGGTGTAGTCAGGCAGGTTAAAGAGCTCTGCCACTTCTTCTGATTTGTAACGCACCAAGCCAATAATGACACCACCATAGCCCAAGCTCTCAGCTGCCAGCAGGGCATTTTGACCAGCAAGAGCCGCATCGACTGAACTAATCAAGAGACCTTCTACACCTTGAGGTTGGAAGGTATCCGTATGAAGTCGTGCTCCCTTTTCTGCACGGTTCAAATCTCCGACAAAGAGAAGGAAAACAGCTGACTGGCGAATGGCTTCTTGAGGCACCAATTCATACAAGGCATCTTTCTTTTCTTGACTTCGTACCACAATCACAGAGTAGGATTGGAAATTCTTCCAAGACGAGGCCATCTGGGCTGCTATCAGGATTTCAGTCAAGTCCTCCTGAGGGAGGGCTTGCTCTTTAAATCTTCGAACAGACTTATGAGCTTTCATCAGTTTAATCGTTTCTGTCATCGACGGTTCACTCCTTCTAAACGAGTCTCCTCAGCCAAATAACGGATGCGTTCCATGACGCGTCTGGCTTCCCAGGTTTCGTCATTTCCATGTTTCCCTTTAGCGAAATGCTGCTCCAATTCTTCAAAGTTGAAGTTGGATGTGAAAAAGGTCGGTAAATTTTCCTGCATCCGATATTGGAGAATGACTTGTAGGATTTCGTCACGCACCCAAGGTGTTGATTGCTCGGCACCAATATCATCTAAAATCAGGACTTCAGAAAGCTTAAGCTCATCCACCAAGGTCTTAACATTGCCATCACCGATAGCATTTTTGACATCTATGACAAAGCTAGGATAGTGGAGAAGAGTGGATGAAACACCACGTTTTTCTGATAAATCATGGGCTAGGGCAGCCACCATGAAACTTTTACCCACACCAAAGTCTCCATATAGGTAAAGACCTTTTCGAATAGCTGGATATTGCTCCACGAAGGCTAATAGCTTTTCAAAAACTGGCAAGCGACCCAAATCATCCAAGTCTACTTGAGCTAAACTAGTTTTCCTGAGACTGGCTGGCAGATTGATTAACTTGAGACGGTTCTTAATAGCCGCTTCTTTTTCCGCCGCGATTAGTTCAGGAGTTTCTTCGTAAGAAACATCCGCATAGCCATGATTCATAACCAAAATCGGCTTGTAGCCTTTGGCAATATAATCCGTATCCCCACGGAGAAACTTGTCACGCTCGGTGATGTACTGATTAAACTTGGAGATACTGCGATTCAATTCCTCTGGAGTAAGGGATTCTTGCTGGATAAAGGCCGCAACATCAGGGTCCTTCATGATTTTCTGAACCAAATCTTGATAATGAAAACGGCTAGGTTGACGTTTGAGTACGTCTCCGACACTTTCCATCTAATCTCCTCCTTTTTCTAATCGAGCTAATAGTTCTTGTTTCTTACGTTCTAGTTCCAGACGAGTTTCCTCGCTGGTTTCATTCTTATAATCTGGATTGCTCCACTTGGGTACATTGGACTTGGCAGGACCGGGTTTACTAGTCTTTTGAGCCTGACTCTTCTGTCCTCTCTCACGGATGCGCAAGACCGCCTCTTCTGCCGAATGAATCTTTTGATAGGCATAGTCATTGGCTACCTTCATGGCATATTTCTCGTTGATGTTTGCCGAATCCACCTTATTAAAGGTCAATAAGAGAATGATATTGATGACTTCATCCAGCAAGCCCAAGCTAGCCATCTGTTGCAAGAGTTCTCTTTCTGTTTGGGTAATGGTTCCCTTGCGTGTTTGCTTGATTTCTGCCAAGAACTGCAAGGCCGTTTTACTTTTGGCTTCTTTGATAATGGTCGTTTCCTTAGGACTAAAGTCAGAGGAAATCGGTTTTTGAGCAATTTTTTCCCGCATGCGTTTGGTTGAAATAACCTGGGAAACAGCTGTTGACTTAGCCAGTTGATAGGTTTCAAACCAAGTCCATTTCTTCTCCTCGGCAATGGCAAAGAGGTTTAAGACATCGGACTGCTCATCCGCAAAACGAAGCCCATCTCGAGCCATAAGCTGACGAAAATGGTCTAAGTCAAAATCGTTGGCCACTTTCTTCTTGAGACTAAGGTCTTCTTGACTTCCCAATTCAGCCAAGTCTGGAAAGACTTGATTGAGTGAGACAGGTATTTCTTCTCCCTCAGCACTCTCAACATTCAAATCCTCCACAGCTGCATCGCCAATCTTTTTCTCCAAAAGTCTGCGATAAACAGGATGCTCCAAGAAATCTTGACTTGAAAGAGGAGCATGGATAACTATCTGATAGGTATCACCCTTTTGATAGAGGGTCAAGAGATTGAAAGCAGATAGGATTTTCAAGGATTTTAAAAGTCTGTCCATCCCAAAATTGAGATGATTGAGAATGCTTGAAAAAAGGTATTCCTTTCTGCCATTATCCCAAAAACTGATGGTATAAAGATAAAGGCTCAGTGCCTCCTGACCGATAATCGGGAGGTAGCACTGTACCAGAGATGAGGTATCTTGCGACACCCGATTATTCTTTAGATAAGAAAAACGGTCAATTGGCTTCATTTATCTTTCCTTTTTCTTTTTAGAGGACTGGGTGATTTGTTGGAGCAGGCTCTCTAACTCACTGACATCCTTAAAACTACGATAGACACTGGCAAAACGCACATAGGTAATCTCATCCAACTCAGCCAACTCCTCCATGACGAGTGAACCAATGTCCTCACTTTGAATTTCATTTTCATTTCGACCACGGAGTTTCTGTTCGATACGATTGACTACCATGTTTATTTCATCACTTGACACAGGACGTTTCTGGGCTGAGCGGATAATCCCATTAAAGATTTTATCTCTGGAGAATTGTTCCCGTGTGCCATCTTTTTTAACAACCACTAAGGTTCTTTCTTCTACCCGTTCATAGGTTGTAAAGCGGTGCTGGCATTCGTCGCACTCACGTCTTCTACGAATGGTGTTCCCTTCTTCTGCTTGGCGACTATCGATAACACTTGACTTGGTAGCCCCACATTTTGGACAACGCATCCTTTCCCTCCTTATCGTTTTCTTTTCATTATACCATTTTTTAAGCGATTCCCAAAACAATTCTTCTTTTTTGCTTGACAAGTTTTTTGTTTTGTTGTATTATTTAATTAAGACAAAAGGATAAAAGAAAGGAGACCAAGATGTCCTGGACATTTGACAACAAAAAACCCATTTATTTACAGATTATGGAGAAAATCAAGCTTCAGATTGTTTCCCATACACTGGAACCCAATCAACAACTTCCAACCGTGAGAGAGCTAGCTAGCGAGGCTAGTGTCAATCCAAACACCATCCAAAGAGCCTTGTCAGACCTCGAACGAGAAGGATTTGTCTACAGTAAGCGAACAACTGGACGATTTGTGACTGAGGATAAGGAGCTAATCGCCCAATCACGCAAACAATTATCGGAAGAAGAATTGGAACACTTCGTTTCCTCCATGACCCATTTTGGTTATGAAAAAGAAGAACTACCAGGCGTAGTCGGCGATTATATTAAAGGAGTTTAAGCCTATGTCATTACTAGCATTTGAAAATGTATCCAAATCTTATGGAGCAACCCCAGCCCTTGAAAATGTTTCTCTTGACATCCCAGCTGGAAAAATTGTTGGTCTCCTTGGACCAAACGGCTCAGGGAAAACAACCTTGATTAAACTAATCAATGGCCTCTTACAACCAGATCAAGGACGTGTCCTCATCAACGACATGGACCCAAGTCCAGCAACCAAGGCCATCGTAGCTTATTTGCCGGATACGACCTATCTCAATGAGCAAATGAAGGTCAAAGAAGCCCTAACCTACTTCAAAACCTTCTATAAAGATTTCAATCTTGAACGCGCCCATCATCTACTTTCAGACCTCGGTATTGATGAAAATAGTCGTCTCAAGAAATTATCAAAAGGAAACAAGGAAAAGGTACAACTGATTTTGGTTATGAGCCGTGATGCTCGTCTCTACGTTCTGGACGAACCTATTGGTGGAGTGGACCCAGCAGCCCGTGAGTATATCCTCAATACCATTATCAATAACTACTCACCAACTTCTACCGTTTTGATTTCTACCCACTTGATTTCTGATATCGAGCCAATCTTGGATGAAATTGTCTTCCTCAAAGACGGAAAAGTCGTCCGTCAAGGAAATGTAGATGATATTCGCTATGAGTCAGGTGAATCCATTGACCAACTCTTCCGTCAGGAATTTAAGGCCTAAGCAAAGGAGATTATTATGTTTTGGAATTTAGTTCGCTACGAATTTAAAAATGTTAACAAGTGGTATTTAGCCCTCTACGCTGCTGTTCTCTTCCTCTCTGTTCTTATTGGAATTCAGACACAATCCTTAATCAAACTACCTGAAAAAAATCTATCTGTTCTACTTTTTTTTCTATCTACTGTCTTTGGTGGTTTGATGGTTACACTTGTGATTTCAACTATCTTCTTGATTATTAAACGATTCAAAGGAAGTGTCTATGACCGACAAGGCTATCTGACTTTAACCTTGCCAGTTTCTGAACACCATATCATCACAGCCAAACTAATCGGTGCCTTTATCTGGTCGTTGATTAGCACTGCTGTCTTACTCCTATGTATCTATATTATCTTATTGTCAACAAATTCTGATGCAGTTCAACTTTCTACTCTTCTGTCATTTGTTGCAGAACATTTTACCGGCTTTGGTCTTACTGTCTTATCCTTCCTACTAAATACCATTTCTGGAATCCTCTGCATCTACTTGGCTATTTCCATCGGACAACTTTTCAATGAATACCGTACAGCACTCGCTGTTGCAGCCTACATCGGTATCCAAATCGTCATTGGATTTATTGAAGTTTTCTTCAATACCAGTACTAACTTCTATGTCAATTCACTTGCAGGATTTAATGATAATTTCTATATGGGAGCAAGCGTAGGCATTGTTGAAGAACTCATATTCATAGCTATCTTTTACCTCGGAACCTACTATATTTTGAAAAACAAGGTTAATTTGCAATAGTTTTTAAATAATTTTTACCTAGATATATAACATACTCATAGGACAAAAAGTCTTTAAAATCAGAAAACGCATAATATCAAGTGTTAAAAATCCTTGATATTATGCGTTTTATTGTTAGAAAATTTGCTTTATTTTCTCCTCTAATTGAGTTTTTGCCCAGCCTCAAAACACCAACTTCATTTTACCTACCAAGCACAGTCATTCGTCATTTATTTTTTCCAATATTATCTACGAACTTTGATAAAAAGAGAGGTACCATAGCTATAAAAACTTGCCCTCTTTCTCCCCATGCAAATAAAACGACTGCAAGAACAGCTGAAAAGATTGCTAAACATATAGATATTAGACGACATATTTTCTTATTATTCATAGCACTGCTCCTTTACTTCATAAATATTTTACAATAGATTTTAGTTGAAAGTATAAAAGAAACCCCAATCATGATACTGACCAAAATTATGATACTTATAACTAGAAGGAAATGATTAGCTGAACTAATCCAGTTAATGAAAATCATGCCGAAAGTCGTTTTCTGAAGACCATACACTAATCCCATAACTAACGATAGTACCAGTATATTGACAATCGTATTTCCAAAAGCACCAAAGGCATATACGGAAGGAAGCAATAAGGCTACATACATGATTCCAAAGATTACTCCAATCAATGCCATAATTAAATGTAGATTGAGACTGTATTGATTAAACATGACATGGGTAGCAAGACTTAAACTCAATACTATAGAACTTACCAAAAGAATAAAAGAAATACAAGAGAGATACCGCGCTAAAATTATCTTAGATTTTGAAATTGGAAAAACTCCTACAAATTGATTCCAACCATTCTCACTATCTGATACAACTAAAGTTGTGGGAAGAGAAGCTAAACTTATTGGTAACACTATTAGTAAAAAAATTGTCCCCGATTCTCTTGCAAAGATTGTAATTAAGAATAAGGCTAAGGCAATAAATATTCTATTGATTATCTTTACTTTATTTAAAATAAGTTGCGCATCTTTATATAGTAGTCCTTTCATTTATTCGTTCTCCTTTGACTAAAAACAATAAAATTTCCCAAAGCGTTGCATAATTACTCTCGTCTTTACTCTTGTCAGATACAACTACTAAATATCGAACACTATCACCCTCTTCTAATTTATAATAAATGTCTACTTGATCCATATTGTTCTTTATTTCTGTTTTAATCATAAATCGGTTCAATAAATTTTCTCTGTCTCCCTCTAGAAGAATCTCCCCATTATGGATAAAAATAAAATAATCTGCCGCCTGTTCTAAGTCACTCAAAATATGTGAAGATAAGATTACAGTCATATTCTCTTTTTTAACATACTCTTCTAAAATAGATAAGATCTCTCGCCTAACAATAGGATCCAAGCCACTTGTGGCCTCATCTGCAATTAATAGTCTCGGGCGATGAGCGAGTGCAGACGCAAAATTAAGTTTCACCACCATTCCTCTGGAAAATTCTTTCATCTGTTTTTGAGATGGTAAGTTAAACTTTTGAATAAAAGTGTAAAATAACTTTTTATCCCAACTAGGATAAATCATGCTCATCATTCTTTCAACTTGCTCCACCGAAAATGAAACTGGAAAAAAGTTTTGTTCTAAGACAACCCCTAGTTTCGATTTAATATCTTGCTCATGCTCTGAATAAGTTTGTTCAAAAACCCTTATACTATCCTTCTCAATCTGTAGTTGATTTAAAATCAGATTCAGTAAAGTAGATTTACCAGCTCCGTTTTCACCAATCAGTCCAATAACCTTACCTTCCGGAATCTCTAAGTTACGGACTTGCAATTGAAAATCCCCATACTGCTTGGTTAAATTTTTTATATTAACTATTGATCTGGCTCTCATGTTAACACCTCATCTAAATTATAACATCATGTATAAAATCGTTAAGCTATTCCCTAAAAAAATAAGACTCGCCAATAAAATATTAACTTTATTTGGCACATTAAGTTTTTTTAATTCCAGTAACATCAGCAAAGAAACTAGAACATAGTTAATAACACTAATAAATATAAAATACTGGTTAGTTATTTTCGTTCCTAATCCTAATATTATTAACACAAAATTAGCAATAGAATAAGCTGATATATATGTATAGTAAAGTGAATTTTTTAAATATGATCTACTTACATTAATATCGCAAAATTTATTTAACAATTTACTGATTACATAATAATTTATATGGATATTTAATATAAAAACACCTATAGTTATTATTAGTGATATCACAATAAAAATGAACATGGTATAAACATTAAACTCAAACCGAAATTTATCTTGAAGTATATCTTTTGAAATCAAAATATATCTAACAACAAATATAAATACTGCAAATATACTCAATACAAATAATTTAATATTTTTTATCATATATTCACTCCTTACTCAATAAAATTAATCATTAAGGGTGTAATAAATGCTTCAATTCCTGCCCCAAGTATTAATAGCAAAAAGGATATCTTTAAACGTTTAATAAAATCCTGTTTATCGTAACATCCTTTTCGATGATTGATTATCGTATCAGACAGATAAATATAAGAAAAAACCTCAATAACACCATGTGGTATTACTAATAATAAATAGAACATATTTGGGAAAGAGGAAAGCAACGCTCCTAAAACAATACCATTAGTGATGAAAAAAATATATATAATCATATCCCCCAATAGATAAGCTGAAAGTAGCCATATACTTGCGACAGTATTTTTTAACAAGATTTGTATAAAATCATCAAAGCCGAAAACTACACTTGCATTTGTTATAAATTGCTTTTCAGATGAAAGAGAAAAACACAGCATAATTATAGCACTACAAAGATAGATTGAAAACATATACTTTTTGATCATTATTTGCCCTCATCAATTTCGTATAGAAAATTTTGAAAAATTGAGGAAGTTAGTGTCTTCCCCAATTTTTCAAAATATTATTATGCACTTGCAAGACCAAAAGCAGCCAAAACAGGACCTACCCAAGCAGGAAGTGTAACACCAGCAACAACTGCAAACGCCTCTACAATTGTCCCTCCCGAGGAAACAAATTCCACAATTTCTTGATACCATCCTGGTGCTAATTCGATTCCGAATTTTCCGCAAACCCAGTAGATATTACCTACAGCGACAATAGTTACTACAGATACTAACAAACTAAATAGAAATGCTTTCTCAATTTTATTAAGACCGAATTCTGATGCCATGATACTATTGTTCATTTTATTTACCTCCTTGTTAATAAACTCCGTTACAATAAATGATCATATTATCAAAATAATAAAATTACTAGCACATTGGAATCACTCCTTCTCTTAAAATTATATTAAACAAGATATTTTCAAGATGTACTTTATCTCTCTTTCTAGATATAAGACACATCTGTCATTACGCGAATTTTCTATCTGCAAAAAACATGAAAATCTTAATTATTAGCATAAACTTACTAATCTGCTTTGCCAACATCAAGACCTGTAGATTTATTTTGTACTTGAATCCTCACTTCGTGGAATTTACCATCTTGTATAACTTGTCGATATGGGAAAATAGCACTAACTGAAATTATGCCTAATAATAAAAATGATAACAATCTTTTAATTCCATAAACTTTCTTCATCATTTTGAATCCCCTTTCCTTTTTATAATCTAATTCTATCAAATTATATATGATTTGTCAATGATTTTATAACATTTTGTACTTTTTTTTTTTTTTATTCTTATATAGCATATCTTGCTTTTAAAATTTGCTAATAAAGTCTAAAAGTCGTATACTATTAAGTAGTACAATTACTGAAAGGACATATTTTTTATGAATACACTCGCCGAAAAACTTAGGTTAAAGCGAAAGGAACTTGGTCTCTCCCAACAAACTCTTGCAGAAGGAATTTGTGAACAAAGCCAGATTAGTAAAATTGAGAGAGGGCATTTCATTCCCTCCGCAGACCTTTTGTTCAAACTCTCACAACGACTTGAAGTACCATTAGATTATTTTTTTAATGAACAAATTGAAATTAAATCTAACCTCTCTAATTTCAAGCAATTATCTGCTCGACTATTAGATGACAGAAATTATGACGATTTGGAATATATTTATAGAATAGAGATTGAGCGAAGCACCTTTCTAACACTAGAAGACCGAACTTACCTTGAATGGATTAAAGCTATTATTGACTTCTATCAATATGACAGTAAGTGTGAGGCAATTTCTTCATTGGAAAATATATTATTAAAAGTCTCTTCAAATACTCTGATTTATTTAAAGGCGTTGAATACTCTATCTAATTTCTATTCCTTAGTGGGTCGTGAACAAGAATATGAGGCAAACTACTCTCATTTGATGGAGTTATATCAGACAAAAAATTTTGAGCATCAGGAGTTTTTATTTGGTTACATCAGAGTTCGTTACAACTACGCTCACTACCTAGTATCAAAGGAAAAATATAACGAAGCCATCCAAGAAGCTCTTGAGACGATTGAACTCTGTAAACAAAGACAGACAAGCTACCAACTGGCTCCTCTACTTATTCTTGTAGGAAATGCTGGAGCCAAATTTCTAGACAAAGAACAAGTCAAAAATTATTATATAGAAGCAAGAGAGTTATGTAAGATTTATAACAATCCTTTAATGTTGATGAAGATAGAAAATTATTTGAAGGAATTAGATACTGTTTAATTTATCCTATCATTAGAATTCTTCTTAAACTTTGAATAACCCCTAAAGCTAATAACCAGCTTGATTCAAATTCACTTCATAAATTAGTGGTATTTTGAGGTTTTATTTTATCAAGTATGTTGGCAAATTTCTCTAATCTTCTAACTTCATTATAGAACTTTCGGTATCAAAAGAGGCTGGGACAAAAGTCTAACCTTAAATATAAAAAGCGAACAAAACGAGTTATCTGAAACTTAGAATTCTGTTTTGTTCGCTTTTTTATCTAATCTATCGATTTTAAAATTTTATAATAAAGAATTCCTAAAATCAAAATCTTTTTGTCCCAGCCTCTTTTTAACTCAATATCAAACTGGCTACAATGGGGCTGACAAAGACATAGAGAATACCGGTGACACCGATAGCCAAGCCACCCATGGCTCCTGCTACAGAACCATATCGAAAGGCTGTCCCTGTTCCGACTGCATGGCCTGTTCCTCCAAGGGAAAGACCAACAGCTACTGGGTCGTCAATTTTCAACCACTTCAAAAGGGTTGGGCCGATGACACTGGTTAAAATCCCAGTTGCCACTACAACCACCAAGGTCACGGTCGTCAGACCTTGCAATTTTTCTGTGATTCCCACTGCCATGGCGGTTGTTACTGACTTGGGAAAGAGAGAAATGGCTAGGAAAAAGTCCATTCCAAAAATCTTAGCTACAAGGGCTGTGAAAGAGGTATTGACAACTACTGCTAACAGACTACCAAAGAGAATACTCCGTGCATGGTGCTTCATCAAGTGAAAACTCTTATAAAGGGGAATCCCTAGAGCCACGGTCGATGGGACAATCAAGTTGTTCAGATAAACCCCACCTTGGTAGTAATCTTGGTAAGAAATACCCGTCACCTTTAGAAAGATGATAATGAAAACAGCTGACAAAAGCAAGGGCGTTGTCAAAGGATGGGGAAAACGTCTGTAAATCAGCATTCCTACTAGATAGGCTAAGATAGACAGGGCAAGCCCAAACAGGGGATTGGAAACAAATTCACTCATTTGGTATCTCCTTTCTCATAATCTCCCTCAAACCGTCGTTTGATAAACTGAACCACCAAGGCTATGAGGATAATATTGATAACAGCTGCAAAAAAGACAATCAAAACAATTGGCAAAAGATAGGGAGCAATCACATCAAACTTCTCCATGATCCCCACTGCTGGTGGCAAAAAGAGAATGGTCATATTGGCCAGCAAGAAATTCCCCACCATATTGACATGCCTGGTTCTCAGCCACTTGAATTGTATGGCTAGAAAGAGAATAATCAAACCGATAATACTGCCGGGGATGGGCAAATGAAAGAAACTGGAAATTCCCTCTCCGATTAGAGAAATCACAAAGAGAATCATTAATTGAACATATAATTTCATCCTAAACTCCACGAAATAGACTTCTTGCATACCAGTTTACTCTTTTTTCAGAAAATTTCAAGGAAATACACAAGAGTTGATGAAAGTTTGAGAAGAAAGGGGATACAGGCAATTGAAGACTAGCATAAACAGGCGTAATTTAGGATAAAAGATTTCATCATCCTTCTTGCCAGCCTTCTTGAAAAGTAGTATAATTATTGCATGCGCAATCATCTTGTGATACAGAAATTGTCCGTGAATGGACTTTCTTCTATTTACGACTCTAAAAAGAAAGGAGATACTATGACCTATTTGGAAAAATGGTTTGACTTCAATCGTCGTCAGAAAGAAATTGAAGGTCTCTTGGAAGAGACTATTGCCCAACAGAGTGACCAAAGTCTGACCTTAAAAGAGTTTTACCTGCTCTACTATCTGGACTTGGCCCAAGAAAAATCTCTACGACAGATTGATCTGCCAGATAAACTTCATCTGAGCCCGAGCGCTGTTTCTCGGATGGTGGCTCGCTTAGAAGCTAAAAATTGTGGTCTACTCAGTCGCAGGTGTTGTGATCAAGATAGACGCTCTAGCTTTATCTGCCTGACAGGTGATGGGCAAAAAGCACTGGCCTCTCTACAGAAGGCTGTCGAATCAAGCTTGGAAACTAGTTTGGATTTCTTGATTTAAGATGATTTTAGAAAAAAGTTGCGTGCGCAATCATTTTTCTTGACATTCTCTTTTACAAGGAGTAAAATAAAGTCATCATTAAACAAAGGAGTTTTTAAAATGATTGAAATTACCTATCTAGATGCCAGCAAGAACGAAAGAACTATAACCTTCGATTCTTATGAAGACTTTGATCGTTCACAACAAGCTTGCCTTATCGGCGTCGCAGACTACTACCCTGTCCAAAAATTAACTTACAACGGTCATGATTTGGACTACCATGGGACTTATGGAGATATCTTCTTCTATCTCAAGAAACAAGATTTAAGCCAATATAACTAAAAAAGGAGAAATACAATGGCAAAAGCAATTACAGATGCAACATTCGAACAAGAAACAAAAGACGGTTTGGTCTTGGTAGACTTCTGGGCAACTTGGTGTGGTCCATGTCGTATGCAAGGTCCAATCTTGGATAAATTGTCTGAAGAACTTTCAGAAGATGTCTTGAAAATCGTTAAAATGGACGTTGATGAAAATCCAAACACAGCTCGTGCCTTTGGAATCATGTCTATCCCAACTCTTCTCTTCAAAAAAGACGGCCAAGTGGTAAAACAAGTTGCTGGTGTTCACACAGCAGAACAAATCAAGGCCATCGTTGCTGAATTGAGCTAATCAAAAGAGAGACCAAGTACTTTATTTGGTCTCTTTTTTCTTGCCCTTTGCCATTTTTCAAAAAATATGCTAGACTGTAGGTAGAATATTACGATGTTTGGGACATGCCATCGCTAAAAAAAACCTCTACTTGGTATTTTTTAGCTCCCTCATGGGAGCTTTTTGCGTGCTCTGAACATTTCCCATTTTGGAAGGAGTACTATGAAACGTCAATCAGCCTTGGTCGTCTTTAGTGGCGGTCAAGATTCTACAACCTGCCTCTTTTGGGCTAAAGAACACTATGAAACAGTCGAAGCTGTCACCTTTGCCTATGGTCAGCGTCATCACCTCGAAATTCAAGTGGCCAAAGAAATCGCTGAGGAACAGGGTATTCGTCATCATATTCTAGATATGTCTCTGCTGGGACAAATCACTGAAAATGCCTTGACTTCTGATCTAGAGATTGAGCAAAAAGAGGGAGAGGTTCCCAATACCTTTGTTGACGGTCGCAACCACCTCTTTCTGTCCTTTGCGGCAGTCCTTGCTAAGCAACGAGGCATTAAAGATATCGTGACAGGTGTCTGCGAGACAGACTTCTCAGGCTACCCCGATTGTCGAGATGTCTTTGTCAAATCTCTTAATGTTACCCTCAACCTGGCCATGGATTACGACTTTGTTATCCAAACACCTCTCATGTGGCTAGACAAGGCTGAAACTTGGGAATTAGCCGACCAACTCGGTGCCTTTGACTATGTTCGTGAAAAGACCTTAACCTGCTACAACGGGATTATCGGAAGTGGCTGTGGAGATTGCCCAGCCTGCCACCTACGTCAACATGGGTTAGATGTTTATCTCTCACAGAAAGGAGAGGCCTAATGTTTTTTGCACCCAAAGAAATCAAACAGGAAACTGGGGAGTCTCTAGTTTACAATCCTCACAGAACCTTGGTATCAAAAGAATTTACCTTCGATGCTGCCCACCACCTCTTTCACTATGAGGGAAAATGCAAATCCCTGCACGGCCACACCTATCATCTGCAGATTGCTGTTAGTGGATTTTTAGATGAACGTGGCATGACCTACGATTTCGGAGACATCAAAGCAATCTACAAGAACTACTTAGAACCCCACTTGGATCATCGCTATCTCAATGAAACTCTTCCCTATATGAACACGACTGCTGAAAATATGGTTTACTGGATTTTCCAAACCATGAACCAAGAGTTGCCAGACGAACGTGGTCTCCGTTTGGAATATGTTCGCCTCTATGAAACTCCGACTGCCTTTGCAGAGTTTAGACGGGAGTGGTTAGATGACTAGGGAACGTGTCCTCAAACTACCAGTTCTAGAAATTTTTGGCCCAACCTTTCAAGGCGAAGGTCGTGCAATCGGGCAGAAAACCATGTTTGTCCGCACTGCTGGTTGCGACTACCACTGCGACTGGTGCGATTCTGCCTTTACTTGGGATGGTTCTGAAAAACCAACTCGCATGACAGCTGACGAGGTCATTGCTGAGTTGGATAAATTAGGGAGCTACGACTATGTAACCCTATCTGGGGGAAATCCTGCTATCCTAGCAGCCAACATGGCTGAGCTAGTCACCAAACTCAAGGAACGTGGTGTCACTCTGGCTGTTGAAACTCAAGGCTCTCGCTGGCAAAATTGGTTGAAAGACATCGACCAGGTCACTCTGAGTCCCAAACCTCCTTCATCCAAGATGGAAGTCAACTTTGAGACCCTGGACTTTATCGTTTCCCAACTGGATCCAGACAAGGTCACCTTTAAAATCCCTGTCTTTGATGATGCAGATTTAGCCTTTGCTAAAGGAATACAAGAACGCTACCAACCAGATGTGCTCTTCTTATCGGCTGGAAATCCTGAGCCCAAGGCCACAGGCAATATTATCCAAGATCAACTGAACCGTCTCAAAGAACTCTGGGAACGCGTCGCTACTGACGATAGCTGGGGCAATGTCCGCGTCCTTCCTCAACTCCATACCCTCCTCTACGATAATCAACGTGGTGTTTAAGATTAGAAAGAAAAAATCATGTCACAACAAGAAGAAATGAAAAACCTAAGCCTACTAGGCAACAAAGAAACCAACTACATTTTCGAGTATCAACCAGAAGTCCTGGAATCCTTTGACAATCGTCATGTGGAAAATGACTATTTCATTAAATTTAACTGTCCTGAATTTACCTCACTTTGCCCAATCACTGCTCAACCAGACTTTGCGACCATTTATATTTCCTACATCCCTGACAAGCTCTGTGTTGAGTCAAAATCCCTCAAACTCTACCTCTTTAGCTACCGAAACCACGGAGATTTCCACGAAAACTGTATCAACACCATCGGGAAAGACTTGGTCAACTTGCTAAACCCTCGTTATTTAGAAGTCTGGGGAAAATTCACTCCGCGCGGTGGTATCTCAATTGACCCCTACTACAACTACGGTAAGCCTGGAACTAAGTATGAAGGCTTGGCAGAACAACGCCTCTTTCAACACGACCTTTATCCAGAGAAAATTGACAACCGTTAATACTCTTCGAAAATCAAATTCAAACCGCGTCAACGTCGCCTTGCCGTACTCAAGTACAGCCTGCGGCTAGTTTCCTAGTTTGCTCTTTGATTTTCATTGAGTATAAACAGATAAGAAAAAGCCCTGTTCCTCAAATCGAGGAGCAAGGCTTTTTGAGTTTCAATTATTCTTCTGTTCCAAGGAAGTTTTTAGCAACAAGGGCTGCAAGAATCCCACCAACGATTGGAGCAAGGATGAAAATCCATACTTGTTGAAGGGCTGAGCCACCTACCAAGACAGCTGGTGCCAAGCTACGAGCTGGGTTTACTGAAAGTCCAGTAATGTTCAATCCCACAAGGATCATGGCCATCAAGGACAAACCGATTACCAAACCAGCAATCGCTCCATTGCCCTTGCTTTCTGAAGTCACGGTCATGATAACCAAGACAAACAAGAAGGTTGCGATTGTTTCAAACAAGAAACCACCAAAGACAGTGACACCGTTTGCCAAGGCATTTTCACCAAGACTAGTAGTTGACATCCCTGAGTTCGCCAAGAGGAAGAATAGCGCAGCTGATGCAAGGAAAGCTCCAACTACTTGCCCAAGGATGTAGTTAACAAGCTCCGAAGATGACAAACGTTTGTTTACAAACATAGCGATCGAAACCGCTGGGTTCAAGTGAGCACCTGAAACAGTTCCGATTGAGTAAGCAGCAACCACGATTGCCAGACCAAAGGCAAAGGCGATTCCAAGGTGACCTAAGCCATCAAGACCATTTCCAAAAACAACAGCTCCTGTCCCAATGAACACAA
Organism: Streptococcus mitis; assembly: GCF_002096925.1. GTDB lineage: Bacteria > Bacillota > Bacilli > Lactobacillales > Streptococcaceae > Streptococcus > Streptococcus mitis_AF. The sequence goes on from NZ_NCVN01000038.1 coordinate 49,923, forward strand.
GCATGAAAGTACCGATTAATTCAGCAACAAATTTTTTCATTTTCTTTCTCCTTTTTTCAAAAACTAGATACTAGTCTATCAAAAGAGGGAAAGGGTTTCAAGAAAATTGATTGGAAATTTCAGGTTTGACTTACTGTCCTTTAATTGAGAGATTCGATAAAAAATACATTCCCTATATAGGTATTATCTGTTACTTATCTCATTAGCATTTAGCAACTTGATATAATCTAGACCCCATTTCTCGACAGCATCTAAAACAACTCTGAATTCCTGCCCCATTTCGGTTAAGCTGTACTCAACTCGTGGTGGAACTTCGGCATAGACCTTTCGTTGAACAATCTTATCCTTTTCTAATTGACGGAGATGACGAGTCAAAATAGTTTGAGTAATCCCAGGCAATAATCTCTGCAATTCTTTAAATCGTTTGGTACCCGTACTCAACTGATAAATGATTACCAGTGCCCATTTCCCCGTTAAAACCCTCTGCGTTGTCGCAAATGGACAAATACCATACTCACTCACTTTATTTGTCATAAAATATCTTCTTTCTATTTTTTTAAAAAAATTTATCTTTTAGTATCAATAAAAGTACTACTTTTGTTACTAGATATCAAAAAAGTATCTACTTGTTTTTTTGTTTGTAACTGTTACAATTATATCATAAAAAAGAAATGGAGAATAGATATGTCAACAAACTTAGAAATTTTCAATGCTTATAACCAAGCTTTAATTGCTGGTGACTTTCCTGGTGTCTTTGAAACGATGGCAGACGATATTGTCTGGCATCAACCTGGTAATCATAGTATATCTGGTTCAGTTGTTGGTAAGGACAAGCTAGGAACTCACCTAGCTACATTTGCTGAGAAAACTAATGGAACCTTTAAGGTGATAACAAATTGGGTTTCTGATAATAAGGATTTTGTCGCAGCTAATGTTACTTTTCTTGGAACACGGGCTGATGGTACTGAACTAAATATGAACGGGATTGACCTCTTCCGTATTGAAGACGGAAAAATCAAAGAAGTTTGGCTCTTCTCTTCAGATCAAGCTGAAGAAGATAGCTTTTGGGGATAATTTAAGAGGTCAGGACAAAAAATTTTGATTTTAGGAATTCTTTATTATAAATTTTTAAAATCGATAGATTAGAAAAAAAGCGAACAAGACGGAATTCTGAGTGTCAGATAACTCGTTTTGTTCGTTTTTTATATTTAAGGTTAAACTTTTGTCCCAGACTATTTTAATTTACTCTCCCAACTGGGCACTGTAGGCGATAATCTGGTCAACTGTGTCTGACAAGAATTGGATGGTATCACGGAGTGGTTTGTCTGTCGAAATATCGGCTCCGATAATCATAGCTGACTCAAGTGGTGTCTTGCTACCACCTGACTTAAGGAGATTGAGCCAGTCTTCAGCTCCGGTTTCTGAATGTTTCAGATGAAGGTAACCAGCTGTCGAGATAACTAGTCCTGCTGAGTAAGTATAACTATACAAGCCCATGTAGTAGTGAGCTTGGCGCATCCAAGTCAGAGCTGCATCATCATCAATCTCAATAGCATCTCCCCAGAAATCCGTCAAGACTTCCTTCATAATACTGTTGAGTTGGCTTGCCCCGAAGGTTTCTCCTTCTTCAATCAATGTATAAACCTTACGCTGGAAGGCTGCTTCCAAAAGGTGAGTGATAAAGTTATGGAAGTAGGTGTCTGTCAAGCGGTGAGCCAGAGCGAAGCGTTTTTGACGTGGGTCGTCAGATTGGTGCTCCAAGTAGTCACTGAGAAGCAATTCATTGAAAGTTGACGGTGCTTCAACATAGTAGGTCGACATGTGGGCATTGAAGTAACTCTGATGATTATCCGAAAAGATGAATTGACCAGAATGCCCGATTTCATGAATCAAGGTATAGACATCGCTCAAACGACCTGTCCAGCTCATGAGGACATAAGGATGTACGCGATATGGGTCCGCTGCATAGCCACCAGAATCCTTGCCACTATTGGCAGCAAAGTCCACCCAGCGCTCTTCTTGATAGCGAGCAACTTCCTGACAATATTCTCGCCCCAAAGGTTCTACCGACTTCATGACCAAATCATAGGCATCGTCGATACTTACCTCAGGATTCAGAGCACTGTCCAAGTCCAATTTCCAGTCTGCAAAGGTCATCTTTTCAAGACCATTAACCTTGGCAACATGCTTGAGGTATCTCTGAGCAACGGGCGCAAAATCCTTCATGATGAGGTCAATCTGACGATCAAACATAGCACGGTCCACTTCTTGCTCAGCCAGAAGATAATCAAAGACTGAGTCGTAACCCTTCATATCTGCCAGTAGTTTTTCAGACTTGACTTGGGCTAGATAGGCTGCAGCTGCTGTATTCTGGTGCTTACGGAGTCCTTCTGAGAAAGAACGGAAAGATTTCTCACGAACCTCAGTGTCCTCATGATTTTGGTAGAAATTTTCATAGGTAACAAAGCTATTTTTGTAGGTCTTGCCATGAGCTTCAAAGTCAGCCATTTCAAAGTCCCCAGCTCGCATCTTAGTATAAATGTCCTGTGGACTGTAGAAAACTTCACCGAGATTGGTCAAGGCTTTCTCCACATCTGCTCCTAGGTAGTGAGCTTTTTTGATTTTTGCCTGACGAATAGCTGCCGTCAGGTGAGGTAATTCACCCAAACGATCCAAAACTTCCTCATCAGCTTCCACCAAGGCATCGTCAAAGAAGGTCAAGGCTACGCTGGCATCTGTTTCAAATTCCATCCCGGCTTGGGCAATGTTAGCAAATTCTTCATTGCTATAGTCTGTCGTCTGTGGCATAAAGCCATAGTTACCAATATGGCTCATCTGAATGTAGATCTGTTCCAATTCCACAAAAGCCTTCTCAAAATCCTCAAAAGTGTGTAGATTGCCCTTGTAATCACGGCTAAATTGATTGATGTCTTCGCGAGCCTTCTCGATTGCACGCAAGAAATCCTCACGGTCTTGGTATAGGGCTGTTAAATCCCAAAGTTCCTTCTCTGGAAATTCTGTACGGTGTTTTTGTTCCATTTTCTTCCTCTTATTTCTCTAATTCTAATAAAACACTAAGGGCTGATAAAGCGTAAAGTGGTGCTGTTTCTGCTCGCAAAATACGAAGACCAAGGCCTGCCAAGACAGCTCCTTTAGCTTCAAAAATTTCGATTTCTGCAGGTGAGAGACCACCTTCTGGACCAAAGATAAAGAGTAATTTGGCTCCTTTCTCGAGTCCAGTAACTGCTTTTATAAGAGCAGCGGCTTCTCCTTCTTTGGCCGACTCTTCATAGGCTACTACGATAGAGTCAAACTGGTCAAATTGGGCTAGAAAATCTGCTTTTTTCTCAAAAAGCTGGATACTTGGAACAATATTCCGCTTGCTTTGCTCGGCTGCTCCAAGGGCGATTTTTTCTAGTTTTTCAACCTTTTTACCCAACTTCTTGCCATCCCACTTGGCAACGGACCAATCGGCAGGAAAGGCCCAGATTTGGCTGGCACCCAGTTCGGTCACTTTTTGAGTGATAAACTCCAGCTTGTCTCCCTTTGGAAATCCGGATGCGATGGTTACTTGGACGGGCAGTTCTACATTATCAGCTAGCTCTTCAACCAACTCAAACCGACGAGCTTCCACATCCAGCACGCGCGCCAAACGTTTAATGCCATCATCAAAGACCAAGGTCACTTCATCATCTTCTTTCAAGCGCATAACCTGAAACATATGCTTGCTGGTTTCCTTGTCCTCGATGGTGACAGGAGAGATAGCACTGCCTTTGACAAAATACTGTTGCATGCTAGCCTCCAATCACACCTGAAATATCCTTGGTTTTCTTAAAGACACAGGCATTCCATTCCCCTTGAACCATGTGGGTTTCAAGGAAAAATCCAGCTGACTCAGCCGACTCGCGCACCATGTCCCACTTGTCCTTGATAATGCCACTCATGATCAGGTAGCCTTCATCCTTGACCAAACGATAGGCATCGTCTGTCAGATGAATGAGAATATCCGCCAAGATATTAGCTACAATCACATCTGCCTCAATCTCAACTCCCTTAAGCAAATCTCCTGCTGCTACATGGATATTTTCCATTCCAGGGTTAAGTTCAATATTTTCCTGAGCAACACGAACTGCTACATCATCTAGGTCATAGGCGAAGATTTCCTTGGCACCAAGTAGCGAGCTAGCAATGGAGAGAACCCCTGAACCAGTCCCCACATCTAGCACTGTTTCCCCACCACGAAGAACCTGCTCCAAGGCAAAGAGGCTCATCTTAGTGGTTGGATGCGTCCCAGTACCAAACGCCATACCTGGATCCAGCTTGATAATCTTTTCTCCCGCAGTCGCCTCATAGTCTGTCCACGACGGCACGATGGTCAAATCATGAGTGATGCGAGCGGGTTCATAGTATTTCTTCCAGTTGTCTGCCCAGTCTTCCTCAGCTAAGGCAGTCGTCCCCATCTTGACCTCACCCAAATCCATAAAATCTGTCAATTCTGCTAGGCGAGCCTGCAAATCTGCTTCAACCACTGCTACATCAACCGTTTCAGGATAGTAGGCCGTCACCACGATTTCTTCCTCTTGCTCAACCTCTGGGAAAATCTCGCCGAAGCGGTCAACATTTCCCACATAGTCCATACTATCTTCGATCGCAACGCCTTGCGCTCCCAGCTCAATCAAGAGATTGGAAACCAACTCCTCTCCCTCACGCTTAACTGTAACTTTTAACTCTTGCCATGTTTCCATCATTAAAATACCAAGCCCGTAAAACACAAAGCCAAAATAGGAAATTCTCTGAAGACGCTTGTGTCTAAGAGAAGTTTATCTTTTTGGCACAGTGTTTAGGGCGGGTTCAGTTTAGAAATTTAACCGAACCATCCTTTCTATTTCTCTATGCATTTTTTCATGTATACCATATCCATGCCTTCTTTTTCAGGTTCAGTATGGGTTTGGTGGTAGCCGTTCTTCTCATAGAAAGCAACCATACCTTCATCCTGTAATACCGTACACAAATCCCACTGTGTGATGGTTGGAAATTCTTTTTCCAGCAAGCTTAAACCTTTCGATCCATACCCTTTTCCTTGATAGGGAGGTAAAATCGCCGCTGTTCCTAACCAAGCCTCGGTCAATTCTTCATTGGTCTGAACTCGTAAAAATCCGATGTTTTCTTCATCTTCTTTTACAAAGTAGTAATAGCTATTGGGACGCTCGACTAATTTCCATTTGATTCGTTCGCGATCTTCTAGATAGGGATCATATTCATCCTGGTATTTGTCATAGACAGCCTTAAAGCTAGCTCTTTGAATCGCAATGACGTCCTCTAAATACTCTACTCCCGCTCGAACAAGTGTTATCATAAACTTTCCTCCAAATAATCCCTCAATCTCCCCTGTAGCTGAGGCACTGCCTGTTTAGACTTCAAAAACTCCTCAATAGGCATCAGTTTATAGGCCTGTCCTTCATCTCCAAAGGTAATATTGTCAAATTGTTCTTGTCTTAGCTGACCAACCATAAAGACCGATTGCTTGCCTTCAAAGATTACGCTAGGATAAATTTTGCCCCAAAGCAAACAATCTTCATTTAAATGAATTCCCAGTTCTTCATAAACTTCACGCGCCGCACACTCAAAAGGACTTTCATCGCCTTCACGTCCACCACCGGGCAACTCCCACATATTGGGCCAGGGAATGCTTGACTTATCATCGCGTAAGATAGTCAAGATCTTATCCCCACAAAACAAAGCAATCTTGCAGCCTGTGAAATCAGAAATTTCTAGTTCCATGTCAAACTCCTAATATCTCGGATAAGGATAAAATTCTCCCTCTTCCAAGCCAACTTTTCCTTCTTCAAAGACTTCTTGGTTCCATTCCATGACAAATTCTTCTGCTTCTGGGTCTTCCAAAAAGTCCATGAGGGCATCTAGTCCAACCTCGGCAGTGTCTTTAAGGAATAGCGCAAAATAAGCTAAAAATTCACGAGAAAAACCTTTTTTAGGTAGGTAAGGAATGACAGTCAAATAGTCTTCCTCATTGACTGTTGATTTGGCAGGATTGTAAAAAAGCACTGCTTCCTCAAAGAGAATGTCATCTGACGAAACCTCTCCGTCTTCATCTACCATCTCCACACCTGCAGCGTTTTGCGCTTCCAATAGAAAACTCACTTCAACCGCGTGGTTACGCTTGTCCCAACTAATCTCAAAGTCAAAGGGAAAATTCTTCTCCAACTCTTCCTCTAAAACATCTAAAAATCCGTATGTTGCCATTTTGTCCTCTTTCTATGCGACTCTTTAATCGCCCCGATTGCTCGGAAATATGCTAAAATAGATACTACCATCTTACCACATATACATCAGAAAATCCACGTTAGAAAGGACTGCTATGCCAGACAATCTCGCGCTTCGCATGCGCCCTAAAACCATCGACCAGGTCATCGGTCAGGAACATCTGGTCGGACAAGGAAAAATCATCCGCCGCATGGTAGAAGCCAACCGCCTGTCCTCCATGATTCTCTATGGCCCTCCGGGAATCGGCAAGACCAGTATTGCCTCTGCCATCGCAGGGACTACTAAGTATGCCTTTCGAACTTTCAATGCGACAGTTGATAGTAAAAAACGACTGCAAGAAATTGCGGAAGAGGCTAAATTCTCTGGTGGTCTCGTCCTATTACTAGACGAGATTCATAGACTAGATAAAACCAAGCAAGACTTTCTTCTTCCACTCTTGGAAAGTGGACTGGTCATCATGATTGGCGCTACGACTGAAAATCCTTTCTTTTCTGTCACTCCTGCCATTCGTAGCCGTGTTCAAATTTTTGAGTTGGAACCTCTGTCTAACCAAGACGTCAAAGAGGCCCTGCAGATAGCTCTAAGTAACCCTGAGCGTGGTTTTGATTTTCCAGTAGAACTAGATGAGGATGCGCTGGATTTCATTGCTACCTCTACAAACGGAGACCTTCGCTCTGCCTTCAACTCACTGGATTTGGCAGTTCTTTCTACCCCTGAGAATGACAAGGGCATTCGCCATATCACCCTAGACATCATGGAAAATAGCCTGCAGCGGAGCTACATTACCATGGATAAGGACGGAGATGGCCACTATGATGTTCTCTCAGCCCTGCAAAAGTCTATCCGTGGCTCAGATGTGGATGCTAGTCTTCACTATGCTGCCCGCTTGATTGAGGCTGGTGATTTGCCAAGTCTCGCTCGTCGTTTGACTGTTATCGCTTATGAAGATATCGGTTTGGCCAATCCTGAAGCTCAGATTCACACCGTGACTGCTCTGGATGCTGCACAAAGGATTGGTTTCCCAGAAGCCCGCATTCTCATTGCCAATGTCGTGATTGATTTGGCCCTTTCTCCAAAATCCAACTCAGCCTATGTAGCTATGGATAAGGCACTTGCTGACCTCAAAACATCAGGACACTTGCCTATTCCGCGACACCTGCGTGATGGGCACTACAGCGGAAGCAAGGAACTGGGGAATGCCCAAGACTATCTCTATCCACACAACTACCCTGGAAATTGGGTCAAGCAAGACTATCTACCAGAAAAAATTCGTAATCATCACTATTTCCAAGCAGAAGATACTGGTAAATATGAACGGGCTTTGGCTCAAAGAAAGGAAGCTATCGACCGTTTGCGAAAAATCTGAAATCCTTTTCAAAAAATTGCACTTTCCTCTTGATTTTTTTTGAAAAAGTGGTATTATATAAACATAGAAACGCTGTGGTGTACGACTTCACACTTAAGTGTTGACCGACTATTTTTTGTATTATTAGGGAAACAAAAGTCTTCTAACAGCATGTAGGCCGTCTCACACGGAAACAGCTTCAGTTAGAGCGAGTTGCCCACCTGCTTAATTGCGCGGGTTCAATACAAACCGTGAAGTTTCGGCACCAATACAGCTTTTTTCTTTGCCTCCTTAGCTCAGCTGGCAGAGCAGCGGACTCTTAATCCGTGGGTCACAGGTTCGATCCCTGTAGGGGGCATCTAAATACAACAGGAAAAAGCCTTGTAAATCAAGGCTTTTTTTGCTTGTCTATAACTGATTTACCCCATCATTTGTCCCACATTTTAAATCTATCTTTTCTTTTTGAATCAAATTACATCTTAACAAATAGTGTAAAGCCAGTTACTTTTGCTTTGATGCCATACAATATTTTCATGTAGAGAAGACAAATTTTATCTTCTCTTTTTATTTTCAAAATAATAAAAACTGATTTTCTTTTCATAAATCAGACTGAAACTTCCAAATTTTCCATTTTGTTTATTGACATTTCCTCTAAAAAGGTGTATAATATTTTTATTATCAAACTATACTATACTATATAGGGGGTATTGAAATGAAATTTTCTAATCGTTTACTGCTATTCCTTGCAGGAGTTGTTTTTGTCCTTTTAGGACTTTTCCTATTTACAAACCCAGTAGCTAATCTTGTTGTTTACAGCTGGTGGATTGCATTTGGTTTACTGGTTTCTTCTATAGCAGCTATTTTAGGCTATTTCTCTGTACCAAAAGAGCTTCGCTCACCAGCTCATCTTTTCCAAGGGATTGTTAATCTTCTCTTAGCTCTTTACCTCGTTGCCTATGGCTTTGTGACGCTGCCAGTTGTCATTCCAACTATTTTAGGAATTTGGTTAATTGTAGAAGCCATTATAGCTTTCTTTAAAGGCAATCGTCTGGGATTGATTTTCCCTATTATTGGCAACCATATCATGTGGATAGCGTTGCTTGCATTTTTACTAGGTCTAGTGATTTTGTTCAATCCAGTAGCTACAAGTGTCTTTGTCGTTTATGTCGTTGCCTTTGCATTTTTAATTGTTGGTTTCACCTATATCCTTGATGCCTTTCGTAAATAATCTAGCTGCCATTTTGGGCATATTAAAATAGCTGGGAAGTTACATTCTCAGCTTTTTCTGTTGCCTCCTTAGCTCAGTTGGTAGAGCAGTAGACTCTTAAGCTATGGGGCGCAGGTTCGAGCCCTGCAGGGGGCACATCTAAATCAACAGAAATAAGCCTTGAAACCAAGGCTTTTTTTAACGTCTAATAGCTTTTTGTAGAAAAGTATTTAAAAATAAAAGAGAAGAGAATCTCTCACTCTCTTCTCAGTATATCTTATTAAATTTAGTTTTTCTTAATCTACCTGATTTTCCTTTGCAACGACAAATTCTTTAACCAGTCGATAGATAACAGCAAATACGGGGGTAAAGAATATCATTCCAAGTAAGCCAAAGAGATTGCCTCCAATACTAGCAGCCGCAAGCGTGAAAAGGGCTGGCAAACCAATAGACTGACCTACAACTCTAGGATAAATAAGGTTTCCTTCAATCAGCTGTATAACTTGATATAGAAGAAGAGAAAGTAAGGCTTGAGTAGGACTCACTGTGAAGATAAAAATCGCTCCCACAACACAAGCAATCATAGGCCCTACATAAGGAATGAACGATAGCACTCCTGCAAAGATACCTGTCATTACTCCATAGGGTATCCCAAACATGCTGTAACCAACCGCTATCATAACTCCTATGATAACTGCTTCAATCAGCTGACTCATCAAAAATTGGTCATAAGTCTCTAGTGCTACTTGTCCAATGTAAGTCAACTTTATCACCACCTTCTCTGGAAGAAAAACTTTTAGAAGTCGACTCGTCATCGCTGCCAAATGTTCCTTACTGGATAAAAATAAAAAGGTGAAGACTATAATCAAAAAGGCATTCATCAAACTTGAAAAAATATTGCCGATATTACTAGTCAGACCTGATAAAAAACCTATCAAAGCTTGGCTAATAGAACTAGATTGTCCCTGTATGCCTGATACGATAGTTGACAACATGTCTTTGGTTACAAATTCCGAGCTGCCTAGCAATTTCCCAAGTTGAGTAAGGACTGTTGAAAGGACTGTTCCCAGCTGACTAATAGTCTGGGCTAGGGTTGGCAGCACCAAAACCAAAAGAGCAATCACGATTAAGATAAGAGCTAGGAAAACAAGCACCATAGCAATCGGACGACGCAACTCTGCCTTTACCTTCAATTTAACTAAGTACTGTTCAATTTTTTTCATAGGAACATTAAGCACAAAAGCAATAACAGCACCATAAATCAAGGTTGATATTACATCAAAGAGAGAGATTGCTCCTGATATAAAGCTCGATGCATTCAGAATTACAAGAGCAACCAGCCCTATAAAAAGTATTAACGGGGTGTATTTTTTTACTAAGTTCATAAATTCTCCTTAATAAACATGTTTAGATACGACTATACTATTTGGTTTTTCAAACTCTCGATTAAGGTAGGCTTGGTAAGTTCCTGGAGCGATAAATCCTTTGGGTGAGAGGATATCGGTGCCAGCCTGACCGACTATGGTATCAGCCAAGAGCACACAGTTTGTAGATAAGACAAAGTAGGATTTAAACTTAGATTTGATAAATTTATAAAGTTCCCCATCTGTCTCATGTCTGATTTTATAAGCGTAGGTGTAGTCTTCCTTACCATCACCTGTCATGATTTTATCTGCACTTGGCTCCCATGGAATCGTCAGTTGTTTCAATTCAGCCAACTTTTTCTGAACTGCTTTTTCCATTTCAGGCGTCAAATCTATCCCATAACCAAAAAGCGTTTTTTGACTCTCACGTTTACATAGGTCAATGTACTTGTCACGATCACAGAAATATAAGACACCATCTCCTACCATGCCAAATAAGGTCTCAGAAGACGGATCATAGTTGCCATAAGAAATAACACGGCCTTGATAGCAGATATCCACATGACCAATTGCCGAAAACAGAGAGGTCTCAGCTGTATGAACAAAAATTTCAAGCTCCGCTGTCTTACCAGACTTCACTATTCCAAGATGGATATCTTCTTCCTCATCAGCATTTTCCAGCATAAATTTGTTAACTTTTGCTAAAGTTCTTGCAGGGATGAGAGCGGCTAGGACAATAGGTAAGCTAATTCTAATACGACGTTTGAGATGGTTTTTCCCAATTTCCTCCTCAAACAAGAAACCATCACGGATATTGGACACACCATAAAGGAAAAAATAAGCCCCTAATACAAAGAGTTGAAAGACAGAATTTCCTGTAGAGGACAAAAGACTAGTCCCACCAAGAAAAACTAGTACGAGTCCATCTAGTAAGAGACGAAAACGAGGTCGAATTTTGTTTTTGCGGTAGAGAACATAGGTGACAAGGTTAATACTAGCATGAAAAATCTGATAAACTCCAATCACAAGAGCCAGAACATAAATCGGTATATCAGTCGCAAGATTAGAACCTAGCAAATATCCCAGCACTAACAATTTAACCAGTGCAACTCCCAAGGTGTCCGTTGACTGACTTTTTTTGAAAATACGTAATACTAAATCTAAGACCGTTGCTATCCAAGCTAAAAACAGAACCAGTCGAATAACCTTTACTGGCAACCAAGTCCCCGTGACCATCAAGATGAGACCTAGCAGAACAAACAAGAACCCCTGAGCAAGTAATTTCTTACCTGTCAGACCTAAAGATAGAATTTTCGCCATATAAAAACCTTTCAACAATAAAAATTAAACACTCCGATTAAACTGACTAGTAAATAGCCAACACTACAAACAGCCTGTGCCAGCAACATATGGTGACTAGAAATGACTGTAGTAATGTCACCATCTTGTCTTATGCACTTCTAAAATTTGTTATATTGATTAGAAACCAGAGCTTATAAAAACTAGCTAAACTCGAGAGATAGACACAATTGCGACGAAAAAATGTATAACCAATTCAACTTGTTAAGGTAAGAAAGCATTATTTCCAATCTATTAATTATTCATCTATTACCTATTATGACACAATATTCCCTATAGTTCAACTTTTTACTTGTTTTTATATTACACGGACTAAAAAGTTTTCAACAGTTGATTGCATTTGTTTTAATAAGTTTTAACCTTTCTTGGTTAGATAAAAAAAGAACCATACAGTTTAGAATCTGTATGGTTTTTGCCCCACTTTTGTCCCATTTTTAAATCATGACATTGAAAATACCTAAAATCACTTATATTTCAATATTTTTAATTGCTCTCAATATGAAAGTCCTTTCCAAATCCCTGTAGGGGGCATCTAAATACAACAGGAAAATCCTTGGAAGCAAGGCTTTTTTGTGTAGTCTTAGCACTAAAAAACGATAGAAAAAACACCCCTTCTGAACTGCACCCCAAAAGTTAGACAGAAAAAACCTAACTTTTGTGGCGCAGTTCATTCGCGCCACATAAAGTTATTTAAGCATATCCTTTTCTCTCATTACCATTTTCTGTTATAATAAATTGTACTTCTAAAATAGAAAGGTCTTAAGATGACAACTCTTATTAAACATAAACGTGTAGAATTTTCAGAACTTTTTTATGACTTAGTTTTTGTTTTTGCAATTTCAAAAGTAACTACTTTAATTGACCATCTTCATAACGGTATTTTGACTTGGAATTCTTTCCTTGATTTTTTCATTGCTACTTTGTTTCTCATCGATTCCTGGATGATTCAAACCGATTATACCAATCGCTATGGAAAGAACTCTTTATTTAACATAGTAATCATGTTTATCAAAATGGGAATTTTACTCTTTATAGCCAATATGATTGGACCTGATTGGCAACAATATTTTCATTATCTCTGTTGGGCTATTGGTACATTAACCCTTACCTTATTTTTTCAATATTTGGTTGAATTTTTTAGAAAATCAACCGATGATGTTAATCGGGAAAGTATCAAAGGTTTTCTATGGATAACAGGTCTACGAAGTTTAGAAATCTACCTAGCAGCTCTTCTTCCTATTTACGTTGGAGTCTCTGTCTTATTTGCTAGTATTCTGCTAACATTTATTATGCCAATTATCTTGCTTAGTAAAGATAAGCATTACCAGGTAAATCTCCCCCATTTAATCGAGCGCATCTCCCTTCTTGTCATTATTACGTTTGGAGAGATGATTATGGAGCTAGCTAACTTCTTTACAATCGAGAATTTCTCGATTTATTCGGTTCTTTATTTCATTATTATGCTTTCTCTGTTCTTGTTTTATTTTGGTCAATTCGACCATGCTATTGATGAAAAATCTAATCAAAAGGGACTATTTCTAATTTACAGTCACTATCCTATTTTCATTGGACTTATTATGATGACCGTTTCGATGAGTTTTCTTCTGAATCCTGAAGCTAATCTTCTCTTTGCAACCAGCTTCTTTTATATCGGAATTGGCCTCTTCCAAGCTGCTGTCCTAGCAAATGGGCTCTATAACAAACACTATCTTCGCTATTCGAAAAGTTACTACTGTGTCCAAGCTACACTCTATCTGGCTGCCTTGATTCTCTCTTTAATCTTTGCTTCTAATCCTATAATAGTAGTAAGTATAACAACCATTTTAGCTCTAGCTATAGCTATTCATTCTATTTATTTTTATATGACACAGACTAAAAAACATTCCACACCTTACTGGGAGTTGTTTTAATGAGTTTATAACATAAAAAAAGCTTTGGAAACCAAGGCTTTTTTGCTTTCTATCTAAGCTTTTTCATAAGGTATTTTCGTACAGGTGCTTCAATGGTTTGAACGATTTCAAATCCTTCTTTTTGATAAAGGTGCTGTGCTGCTTGATTTGCCTCGAAAACATTTAGAGAAATACTATCTATGTCTTCATTTTCAAAGGCCAAACTAACAAATTTCCTTAAAGCCTGGCTACCTAAGCCCTGCCCCTGTTTCTGGGGGTTGATAAAAAATCTCCCGATATGTAGATTTCTGTCTTCTAGTCTGATTTTCTGGATAAGTCCTACAAACTCTGGTCCATCAAAGATTGAAAAGATTCCGTCCAAATCCTGCAAGGCTTGAATGGTCAGTGGAAAAGAAATCTTTGGTCCCATCCATTGTTCTTGAAAAGCTTGGCCGAGGGAGTTGGACCATTGGCATACGAGCTGAGCGTTTTCTGTACTCACATTTTCTTCAAAACGAATTGTCATCTTGACCTCACTATCTTGTTTATGTTTCTCCATTATACTACTTCTCCAATTTTTTACGAATAGATAAGTATGATTGATATTTATTTTTTTCTTGTCGGGAGCATTCTCGCTTCCTTTCTTGGTTTGGTCATTGACCGTTTCCCAGAGAAATCCATTATCAGTCCTGATAGTCACTGCGATTCCTGTCAGACTCGCTTGCGTCCCTTAGATTTGATTCCAATTCTCTCGCAGGTGCTCAATTGCTTTCGCTGTCGCTACTGCAAGGCTCCTTATCCTTTCTGGTATGCCCTCTTTGAACTAGGCTTAGGTCTCCTCTTTCTGGTTTACTCTTGGGGATCACTTTCCTTGGGACAAGTTATCCTAATCACTGCTGGTTTGACCTTGGGCATCTACGACTTGCGCCATCAGGAATATCCCTTACTGGTCTGGATTGTCTTTCATCTGTTTCTAATGTCCTGCTCTGGCTGGAATCTGGTCATGATCTTCTTCCTTATCCTTGGAATTTTGGCTCATTTTATCGATATTCGCATGGGCGCAGGAGATTTTCTTTTCCTATCATCTTGTGCACTTGTCTTTAGTGTGACAGAGTTGCTAATATTGATTCAGTTTGCTTCGGCGATAGGTATCCTGGCCTTTCTCCTCCAAAAGAAAAAGGAAAGACTTCCTTTCGTGCCTTTCCTCTTGCTCGCTGCTTGCGTGATTATTTTTGGTAAGCTACTGCTTGTTTGATAAAGTCCTCAATCGGCTCTCCTTGGTGGAGAGCTTTTACAATTTTCGAACCAACGATAACGCCATCCGATACCGCATTGAAACGTTCTACATCAGCTTGACTAGATACGCCAAATCCTGTCAATACTGGAATTTCGGCCACTTGATGCAATTGTGCCAAGTGCTTGTCCAAGTCTGCACGGTAATTGCCTGATTTCCCTGTCACCCCATTGATAGCAACGGCATAGACAAAGCCTTCTGCCCCTTTAATCAACTCTTTCTGGCGCTCGATCCCTGTCGTCAAACTAACTAAAGGAATCAAAGCCATGTCTGTATCTGCCAAAAATGGCTCTACAAAATTAGCATGCTCATGGGGTAGGTCTGGGATAATCAAGCCCTTAACCGCTGTATCTGCCAAGTCTTTGACAAAGTTCTCCACACCATACTGAAAGAGGGGATTGAAGTAGGTCATAATGACCAGTGGCACCTCTGTTTCAATGGTTTTCAAGGTTTCAACCAAAGCCTGAGTAGAAGTTCCATGGGCTTGACTGCGCAAGCCCGCTTCTTCGATAACAGGTCCATCTGCAACAGGATCTGAAAAGGGAATGCCCACTTCAATTGCAGAGACACCCAAATCTTCTAAAAAGTGGATTGTTTCACCTAGTCCATTCAAACCTTTCTCGTGGTCTCCAGCCATGATATAGGGAACGAAAATTCCTTTTCCAGCTGCTTTAATAGCGTTCAATTTTTCTGTTAGTGTCTTAGGCATGAGCTTCTCCCTTCTTTGCTGCATCTGCTTCCAAGCGGTCCTTGACTTGAACCACATCCTTGTCCCCACGACCCGATAGGCAGACTATCATAGATTTGTCTGGTCCAAGTTCTTTGGCCAATTTCACTGCAAAAGCGATAGCATGGCTAGATTCCAAGGCTGGGATAATCCCTTCCACACGAGACAAGAGTTGGAATCCCTCCAAGGCTTCCTCGTCTGTCACAGGAACATAGCTGGCACGTTTGATATCGTGATAGTGAGAATGTTCTGGACCGATACCAGGATAGTCCAAACCTGCTGAGATCGAGAAGGCTTCAAGAATTTGACCATGGGCATCTTGGAGCACATCCATGAGGGAACCGTGAAGAACACCCGGACGACCCTTGGTCAAGGTAGCTGCATGGTGCTTCGTATCCACACCAAGTCCAGCTGCTTCAGCCCCATACATGGCTACTGTCTCATCTTCTACAAACGGATGGAAGAGCCCGATAGCATTAGAACCGCCACCAACACAGGCTACTAGGGCATCTGGCAGATCTTGACCTGTCATATCGCGATACTGTTGTTTAGCTTCTCGACCAATGACACTTTGGAAATCACGAACAATTTCTGGGAAGGGATGAGGTCCCAAAGCAGAACCAAGGATATAGTGGGTATCATCGATATTAGCTACCCATGAACGAAGGGCCGCATTGACTGCGTCCTTGAGCACGCGCGAACCATCTGTTACAGCCTCGACCTTGGCTCCCAAAAGTTCCATACGGAACACATTGAGGGCTTGGCGTTTGACATCTTCTTCACCCATAAAGATGGTACATTCCATGTTAAAGAGGGCTGCAGCTGTTGCAGTTGCTACACCATGCTGACCAGCACCTGTTTCAGCGATAATTTTCTTTTTGCCCATGCGTTTAGCCAGAAGAACTTGTCCCAAGGCATTGTTAATCTTGTGGGCCCCTGTATGGTTAAGGTCTTCACGTTTAAGATAAATCTTGGCTCCGCCGATATGCTGGGTCAAGTTTTTTGCGTAGTAAAGAGGAGTTTCACGCCCCACATACTGGCGCAAAAGTTGGTTTAATTCCTCTTGGAAACTTGGGTCTGCCTGACTTTCACGATAAGCCTTTTCCAACTCCAAAACTGCTGTCATCAATGTTTCTGGGACAAAACGTCCACCGAATTTTCCGTAAAATCCATCTTTATTTGGTTCTTGATATGCCATTCTTTACCCTCTCTATAAATCTTCTAATCTTTTCCTGATCTTTTTGTCCATCTGTCTCCACTCCGCTCGATACATCGACTGCATAGGGAGTAAAATGTTGAATTGCTTTTACGACATTGTCTTCATTAAGCCCACCTGCGATAAAGAAAGGCTGAGTTAGTCCAATCGTATTCAGTTGACCCCAATCAAAGGTCTGGCCACTCCCAGCCACAGGGGCATCAAAGAGGAGATAATCTGCCTGAGAATTGGGTACATGACCCTCTCCATCTACCTGCACAGCCTGAATACTGGCACAAGGCAAATTCTCAAACAAATCATCTGCCACCTGACTGTGAACTTGAACCAAGTCCAAGCCAACTTTTTCAATCGCTTCTAGCAATTCTGCCCGACTTGGTGAAACAAATACGCCAACCTTCTTAACATTAGCAGGAATGGGCTTTGCCAGCTCAGTAGCCTGATCCAAGGTCACCTGTCTTTTACTAGGTGCGAAGACAAAACCGATGTAGTCTGCTCCTGCTGAAACAGCTGTTTCCACCGCTTCTTTGGTAGATAATCCGCAAATTTTAACCTTTGTCAATCTGCAACTCCTTGATTCTCTGGGCTACATCTTCTGCCTGCATAAGAGCTGTCCCAACTAAAATTCCATTAAAGGATGGTGCTACTCGTTCCGCATCCTGCCCTGTGAAAATGGCAGATTCAGAAATGTAATAACGACCTTCCTCAAAGTGCTGGGCCAAATCTACACTGGTCTGCAAGTCGACCTCAAAGGTAGTCAAGTTGCGATTGTTGACACCGATAATTTGAGCTCCAAGGCGGTGAGCTACCTCTAGTTCAGCTAGATTGTGAGTTTCCACCAAGACTTCCAGACCAAGCTCTGTCGCATAGTCATACAGTTCCTTAAGACGTTCTTCGGACAAGGCTGCCACAATGAGCAGGATGACTGTTGCACCTGCATTGCGAGCTCGGATGATTTGCTTTTCATCGATGATAAAGTCCTTGTTGAGCGTTGGAATCTGTACCTGACTGGAAATCTCCCGTAGATAATCCAAATGACCTTTAAAGAAAACTTCATCTGTCAGAACAGAAATCATCACTGCGCCGTTTTCTTCATAAGTCTGGGCCTGTTGCACAATATCCACATCGAGATTGATATCTCCCAAACTAGGGCTAGCCTTCTTGACTTCTGCGATTACCTGTAAACGGTCTTGGTGTTGTTTTAGATAGTCAGCCAAGCGATAGGTCTGGCGCAGGGGCTGAATTTTCTCCAGCTCCATCTGCTCGACCTCACGTGCCTTCTGCTCCAAAATTCGTGCTAAAAATTCCTGACTCATTTTTGATACTCCTGTAACAGTCTGAGTTTTTCAAGGGCCTTGCCACTAGCAATGACTTGACGAGCTAAGGCAACTCCTTCCTTAATGCTATCAACCTTACCATTGGCATAGAAACCAAGACCAGCATTTAAAACTGTAGTTTCCAAGAATGGACTTGGTTCATTTTTAAGAACGCTGAGCAAAATTTCTGCATTTTCCTGAGCATTCCCACCACGGATATCTTCGATAGCGTAGCCTTCCATCCCCAAGTCCTCTGGAGTAAAGCTTGACAAGGTGATTTCGCCATTTTCAAGAAGTGCAATCTTGGTTGTTCCATTCAAACCAGCTTCATCCAGTCCTTCTGGTCCAGCAACCACGATGGCACGCTTGCGACCCATATTTTTCAAAACCTGAGCTGTACTTTCTAGAAGTTCTGGACGACTAATTCCAAGAAGCTGTGTTTCCAAAGCCATTGGATGAATCAGTGGACCAGTCAAGTTCATAATCGTTGGAATTCCCAATTCCAAACGAGCTGGCATGATGTATTTCATAGCTGGGTGCATATTTTTAGCAAAGAGAAAGACGATTCCAGTTTTATCAAATACCTTACCTAGTTCAGCTGGTTTGAGGTCTAGATTGATACCCAAGGCTTCGAGGACATCTGCAGAGCCAGATTTAGAAGAAATCGAGCGGTTACCGTGCTTGGCCATGTGAACACCGCCACCAGCCAAGACAAAGGCTGCAGTTGTAGAGATGTTAAAGCTGAAAGACTTGTCGCCTCCTGTACCACAGTTGTCCATGGCATCATGAATTTCAGTTGGAATATGTTGGGCATGTCCTCTCATGACTTGGGCGATGGCTGTGCGCTCCTCAGGTGTTTCCCCCTTCATCTTAAGGGCCAAGAGGAGAGAAGCAATCTGCGCCTCTGTTACACGGCCAGTTACGATACGCTCAATGACGTCCGTCATTTCCACACTTGATAAATTTTCAAATTTTGCTAATTTTTCAATAATCTCTTTCATCCTAGTTTCCTCACTTTACAACCTTCTCGATAAAATTTCGAATAGAAGACAAGCCATCTGGTGTTCCGATGCTCTCTGGATGGTACTGGAAGCCATAAATTGGAAGGGTTTTGTGTTGAATTCCCATAATGGCCTGATCATCAGTCGAACGAGCTGTCACTTCAAAGTCTTCTGGCATTTCTTCAATCAAAATACTGTGGTAACGCATGACCGCACGGCCATCCTCAATACCTTGATACAAAACAGATGGCGCTTCAAAGCTGATATTGCTCTGTTTCCCGTGCATGACTTTTGGAGCCAAGCCTAGCTTCCCACCAAAGACTTCTGCAATGGCTTGGTGACCCAAACAAATCCCTAGAATTGGCTTCTTGCCTGCAAAGTCACGAATCATATCTTCCATCTTTCCAGCATCAACTGGCCAACCAGGACCCGGAGAAAAGACCAGACCATCTGCTTTTTCAGCTTCTTCATATAGTTTAGGATCATCATTTCTCAAGACTTGCACTTCTGCAAAATTCCCAATGTATTGCGCCAAGTTATAGGTAAAAGAATCATAGTTGTCAATTAATAAAATCATGGTCTTAGTTCTCCAATTCTAGTCATAGATTTTGCTTTGTTAATGGTTTCTTGGTATTCGTTTTGGGCGATGGAGTCATAGACAATCCCTGCCCCAGCCTGCACATAGGCTGTTTGATTTTTGAGAATCATCGTTCGGATGGCAATGGCAAAGTCCATATCACCCGTCGCAGACAAGTAGCCGATTGCTCCTGCGTATACGCCCCGTTTTTCCGTTTCCAGTTCATAGATGCGTCTCATCGCTCGAATCTTTGGTGCTCCTGAAACTGTTCCAGCTGGAAGTGTTGCTTTCAAAGCATCCATGGCAGTGAGTTCTGGAAGCAAACGCCCCTTGACCACACTGGTCAAATGCATGACATAACGGAAAAGCTCCACTTCCATATACTTAGTGACTTGGACACTGGCCGTTTCAGAGATGCGACCAATATCATTACGTCCCAAGTCTACTAACATCCGATGCTCTGCTGTTTCCTTCTCATCCGAAAGCAGGTCTGTCGCCAAATCCTTATCTTCTTCATCCGTAGCGCCTCTTGGTCGTGTCCCTGCAATCGGATTGGTTGTCACGATGCCATTTTTGACAGAAACCAAACTTTCTGGACTGGCACCGATGATTTGATAATCCCCAAAGTCATAGAAATAAAGGTAATTAGAAGGATTAGTCACGCGGAGATTTCTGTAGAAGTCAAATGGATTTCCAGTAACTTCTGCTGAGAAGCGCTGGCTGAGTACGCATTGAAACATATCACCATTACGAATCAAGTCACGAGCGGTTTCCACCATTTGCTCAAACTTTTGAGGAGCGATATGCGGTTTGAAGTCTAACGGAGATAGATCCAAGTCTTCAAATTCATTTGTAGCAGGAATGCGTAATTCCTCAAGCACTTGGTTTAAGGCTTTTTCCAAGTCTTCTTGACTACGCTCACTATAGAGAGCATCCTCGATGACATGAATTTTTTCCTTCTTGTGGTCAAAGACCATGTAACTCTCATAGACAAAGAAATGCATGTCTGGAGTTCCAATTGTATCTTCAGGAATTTGACCAATTTCTTCATAAAGCGAAATCATATCGTAGCCAACAAATCCAATGGCTCCCCCACCAAAAGGTAGGTCTGAATGGTGCTGGTTCTTATGAGTCACTTCATAAAGGAAATCCAAGGGATCCCGATCAATCACTTGACCATTTTGATAAAGAACTCCATTTTCAAACTTAATCTCAAAAACTGGATTATAGGCTAAGATAGAAAAACGAGCGGTTTCCTTGTCTCTCGGAATACTCTCTAAAATAACCTTGTGTTGCCCCTTTAGGCGCATATAAGCCAAGATTGGTGATAAGACATCTCCATGAATGATTCGTTCCATTGTAATTTCCCTTTCAGTTCTACTTCTAGTCCGTGGTGACTGTATGAAAAATCCCCACGCAAAATAACTTGCGTGAGGACGAAATTCGCGGTGCCACCTCAATTATAGGATTTCTCCTATCTCTCATTCCTGTCTCAGAAACCTCCTGTAACAGGCTGTGCGATAAAGGGCACTCCCTTGAGAATTATGTTTTCTTCTCTTGTTTCAGATGGACCCAACCTTACAGCTTTCTCTGCTTGTTTCCAGCAACCACAAGCTCTCTGTGAGAGAAAAGACTGTAATTTTTCCATCTCTTATTTTTTAGCTTCAAGGTAGTCTGCAATAGCAGCTACATCCTTGTCTCCACGACCAGAGACATTGATGATGATAATGTCGTCTTTACTTAGTTTCGGTGCACGTTTAACTGCTTCTGCGATAGCGTGCGAACTTTCAATCGCTGGGATAATCCCTTCTGTCTTGCTGAGAAGGAGGAGAGCCTGAACCGCTTCTTCATCTGTCGCTGCCACATATTCTACGCGGCCAGAATCTTTAAAGTAGGCGTGTTCTGGACCAACCCCTGGATAGTCCAATCCAGCTGAGATAGAGTAAACTGGAGCCAGCTCTCCATCTTCCTTAAAGACTGCATAGGTCTTCATGCCGTCGACAATTCCGATACTTCCTTTTGTCATAGTAGCTGCGTGCTTGTCTGTATCAAGTCCATGACCAGCAGCTTCGACCCCAACCAATTTGACTCCTTCATCAGCCACATACTGTGAAAAAGCACCGATGGCATTGGAACCACCACCTACACAAGCAATGACATAGTCTGGTAAGCGTCCTTCTTTTTCTAAGATTTGACGGCGAGATTCTTCACTGATGACCTTTTGAAACTCATGAACAATTGTAGGATATGGGTGAGGTCCCACAGCAGATCCCAAAACGTAGAAGGCTTCCAAATCATTCATCCATGCTCCAAAGGCTGCATCAACAGCATCTTTGAGGGTACGAGTCCCTGTTTCAACTGCGTGAACAGTTGCTCCCATCATCTCCATACGGAAAACATTGAGACGTTGGCGTTCCACATCTTCTGCCCCCATGTAGACATCACAGGCCATACCAAACTTGGCTGCAGCCGCCGCTGTCGCAACACCGTGCTGACCAGCTCCTGTTTCCGCAATCACTCGTTTTTTGCCCATGCGTTTAGCCAAAAGAATTTGTCCTAAAACGTTGTTGAGCTTGTGAGAACCAAGGTGGTTAAGGTCTTCGCGCTTGAGATAAATCTTAGCGCCACCTAGGTGGTCTGTCAAACTTTCCGCAAAATAGAGTGGTGTTTCGCGACCGGAATAGTCCTTTAAGTAATGACGAAATTCTGCCAAAAACTCTGGATCATCCTTGTACTTGTCAAATGTCACTTCCAACTCATCCAACAAAGCCTGAATCGGCTCCGGTACAAAACTACCACCAAATTGTCCAAAATAACCTTTAGTTGTCATAAAATTTCCTCTTTCTGTATTGGTTCCAAGATATGAAAAAAGCCCACACACAGAAAACAATCTGTGTGAGGGCGTTGGTAACGCGGTGCCACCTCAATTATAAAGGGACTATCCCTTTACATCTCTGCCTTGTCTAACAACAAGTTGCACTGTAAGGTGTGCGCACCGAATTTTCATTGTTTCAAATTCATTTTTAAAATCAGCCCACTTTCACTACTTTCAACCACCTGTTCACAATCACCACAGGCTCCCTGAAGATCAAAAATAGTTACTTTTCTGATTTGTTGAACTTATTTTAATACTTTGTTTTTTCTTTGTCAAGACTTTTTTACAATTTTTTTGATGAAGCTAGTACTTTTTCAGAAACTGTTTTGAAAGTCTCAATGATATAGTCCACTTCTTCATCGCTTAATTTAGTGTGAAGAGGGAGCGTAATTTCATTTTCAAAGAAGGCATAGGCCTTGGGATAATTTGCCATGTCAAAGCCAAGATTCTTATAGGCTGTCAAGAGCGGAAGCGGTTTGTAGTGTACGTTACTTGCAATTCCTGCTTTGGCCAATTCTTGGATGATAAGATTGCGTTCTTCTAAGCTCGCTCCTTCTACATGGGTGATGTAGAGATGGCGTGAAGATTCGACAGTTTCAGTCTTGTGTGCCAATGGATGGATACGAGAACCTGCAAAACCACGATCATAGCGGTTCACGATCTCCTTACGACGTTCTAGCAAACTTGGGTAACGGTCCAATTGTACCAAACCAAGTGACGCCATGATATCGGTCATATTACACTTGTAGGCTGGTGTGACGATATCATATTCCCATGAGCCCAGTTGCATCTTAGCAAGGGCATCCTTAGTTTGCCCGTGAAGGGAAAGAATTTGGAATTCCTTGTACATTTCTTCGTCATCAATCGCTGGATTGGCTTTCCAAGTGGCACTTCCTCCCTCAGCAGTTGTAAAGTTCTTAACTGCATGGAATGAGAAGGAAGTAAAGTCCGCGATAGAACCAGCTGGTTGCCCTTTATAAGTAGACCCCAAAGCGTGGGCACTATCAGAAACAATCACAATACGGTTAAAGACCTTTTGCCACTTGCTTGAAGCAGTAAAGAGATCACGTTTCTTCTCCACAACTTGGAACAAACGGTCATAGTCGCAAACAATCCCCGCAAGCTCTACTGGAATAATCACCTTTGTCTTTTCAGTGATAGCTTGCTCCAGCAAGTCATAGTCCATCTCAAACGTATCTGCTTGAATATCCACCATGACAGGGGTCGCTCCTACGTGAGTGATGACACTACATGAAGCTGTATAAGTCATAGCTGGAACGATGACTTCATCTCCAGGACCCACTTCCAAAACACGCAAAATCAACTCAAGAGCGGCAGTTGCAGAGTTAAGACAGACAGTCTTGGGCGTCTGTGTATATTGAGACAAGCGACGCTCCAGTTCTTTGGTCTTAGGACCTGTTGTAATCCAACCAGAACGCAGGGTATCCGCTACTTCAGCAATTTCTGCTTCCGTAATATCGGGTGGTGAAAATGGAATATTGTAATTTGGCATTGATTTGCTCCTTTTATCTGTACTCATTTTCTCATGACTACTTTATTTTAGTACTTCAAACACGGTTTGAAACATGATTTTGATGTCTCCAAGGAAACTAAACTCTCGGAGATAGTCGAGGTTATAGCGCATCTTTTCAGGAAGGACGTGTTCGACATAGGCCTGGTCAACTGACAGACCTTTCTCCGTCATTTGACTGATAATAGTGTCCTCATCCTTGTAGTTGATGCTGGCTGGAGAGGTAATCCCTGCTGGTAAGAGCAAGGTTGCCATCATTTCAGGGCTATACTGCTCTGTATAGCGCGGTACTTCAGGTCGTGTACCGACAAAGGACATTTCGCCTTTTAGGACATTGACCAACTGAGGCAGTTCGTCCAAACGCACACGGCGGATAAAATTGCCAACCTTGGTAATGCGACTATCGTTAGCAGAAGTCACCAAACTTCCTTTTTTGTCTGCATCCGTCACCATGGTACGGAACTTCCAAATCTTGAAAGGTCGATTGTACTGGGTCACGCGCTCTTGCTTGTAAATCACTGGCCCCTTGCTATCCAACTTGATCCAAATGCTCAAAATGAGAAAGATGGGAGAGGTCAGAACCAGTACAACCAAGGCCAAAACCCAGTCCAAACAACGCTTGAAAATCAGCGAACCCTTCCTTTTAGAGACAAGCTGGTAGTAAGACTCAACCTCGCTTGATTTCATTTCCACGGGCAAGTCTTCCCATTTCAGCATGCTGTTTCTCCTTTGTTTTTATTATACTATTTGTCAACATTTTTCATTATACCACAAAATAGAAAAGGCGGTGAAAGAAATCTGTAATTTGAAGGATTTCCTTCTTATGCTCAATGAAAATCAAAGTACAGCTTTTAGGTTGCAGATAAAGCTGACCTGGCTTGAATAGATTTTCAAAGAGTATTAGGCCATGGCCCCTGCCTGCAAGCTATACATCTTGTGGTAGGTTCCACCCAGATCCAAGAGTTCCTCATGGGTTCCGCTCTCGATAATGCGCCCCTTGTCCAATACGTAGATACAGTTGGCGTCTTGGATAGTAGAAAGGCGGTGGGCAATGGCAATGGTTGTTCGTCCCTGTCTCATCTTAGCCAGAGAAGCTTGAACCAAACTTTCTGTTTCAGAGTCAATATTGGCTGTCGCTTCATCCAAAATCAGAATTTTAGGCTGACTGGCGACTGTTCTAGCAAAAGCAAGAAGCTGACGCTGACCAGTAGAGAAGCTCGAACCCCGCTCAGAAACAGGGGAATCATAACCCTGAGGAAGTTCTTGAATAAAGGAATCTGCATCCACGAAAGCTGTCGCAGCCTGAACCTGCTCATCACTGATCTCTTGGTACATGGCGATGTTGGACTTGATGGTTCCATGATAGAGGAAGGGATCCTGCAAGACTAGACCGATGTTTTTTCTCAGTTCTTCCTGACTGTAGTCCCTAATATCCACATCATCCAAGAGAACTCGCCCTGATTGAAATTCATAAAAGCGAATAAGGACATTGATAATAGACGATTTCCCTGAACCTGTATGACCCACAAAGGCAATGGTTTCACCCTTATTAACGGAGAAGGAAATATCATCCAGAATCGGATGTTTTCCATCATATGAGAAGCACACATGTTCAAATCGAATATTGCCTTCTTTGACTTTAGCCTGACCATTTTCTTGAAGAGGTTCATAGGTCCTCTCATCAATCAAGGCAAAAACACGACCTGCAGAAACCATAGAAGTTTGAAGGGTTGAAAAGTTTTGCGTCACTTCAATCAAGGGATCAAAGAGACGATTGATGTACTGGATAAAGGCATACATGGTTCCGGCTGTTATTCCCAGATAAAGTCCACGATAGCCAAAATAGGTCATCAAGACAGCATATCCTAGGAGTTTCAGCAAACTCATGGCAGGGCGCAAAAAGAGGGCATCCAAGGCTACAGAACGGTTGGCATAGACCAAGTGTTCTTGGTTGATCTCATCAAATTCCACCTGCAGACGCTTCTCTTGATTAAAGGCCTGGATTATTCTGATTCCTTCGATATTTTCTGCCAGCTTACTATTGATATCTGACAAGAGACTTCTGGTTTTCTCAATGATTTTCACCGATTTTTTCCGATAGAGATTAACCAAAAGGAAAATCAAGGGGAGAAAGAGCAAGACTAATGCTGTCAAACGAAAATCCAATACCAACATGGTATAAAGAGTTGTCAGAAAGATGAAAACTGCTGAGATAAAGCTAGATAAAATCCCTGAAAACATATCGCTGATGGTCTCGGTGTCATTTGTCAAACGCGAGACGATAGAGCCTGCTGGCGTCTTGTCAAAGTAAGACATGCCTAGTTTTTCCATATTGGCAAAGGCATCCCGACGAATATCCCTAACAATACTGTAAGACACGCGCGCAAAGAGAAGATTACCGACATACTGGACCAGAGTTTGTAGGATATAAAGGCCATAGTAGACCAGCAAAACGGTCACAGCGAATTGGTTGAGATTGCTGAGATACTGGTCAATAAAGTGGGAAGCCACAAGGGGAATGACACTTTTAATGACCGTCGTTGCTAGGAGAAAACTGAGTGCCAAAAAGGTCAGGAGGCCGTAAGGCTTGAGATAGGACATCAAGCGCTTCAATACAGTCCATTGTTCTTTCTTATTCTGCATCTTCTTCTCCTTTCATTTCCATCTGCTGAGACTGGTAGGTTTGGGCATACCAGCCATCCAAAGCTAGCAAGTCTTCGTGTGTGCCTCGTTCGATAATTTGACCATTTTGCAGAACTAAAATCAAATCTGCATGGACAACTGCACTCAGGCGATGAGCCGTAATAATGGTTGTCTTGTCCTTTCGCGTCTCCTTAAGGTTGTCAATAATCGCATATTCTGTCTTGGCATCCACGGCCGACAAAGAATCATCCAAAATCAAGATATCAGGGTCTAAAATCATAGCCCGACTCATGGCCAGACGCTGCTTTTGACCTCCAGAAAGACTGACTCCCTTTTCACCAATCAACGTATCAAATCCCTGAGGCATGGCTACAATGTCTTGGTAAACTTGGGCTAGCTTAGTCGCTTCCTCGACCACTGAAAGGAGCAAGTTAGGATTGCCAAAGCGGATATTGTCTAAGATAGAAGTCGCAAAGAGAAACTGGTCCTGAGGGACGTAGCCCATAAGACTGCGAAGGTCTGTCAGACGATAGTCACGAATATCGTGGCCATTCAGGTAAATGGCTCCCTCATCCACATTGTATTCACGCAAGAGAAGCTTAATCAAGGACGTTTTTCCAGAGCCTGTCTGACCAACCAAGCCCAGGGTTTGCCCTTTTTCTAAACTAAAGTGAATATCCGTCAGTGTTTCCTCATTTTCAAATGCAAAGCTATCAATGGCATACTCTAAGCGCCCGTTTTCAATGCCATCTAAAGGAAACTCAGGGTCTTGTACAGGTGATTCCTGAGACAAAAGTTCCTCAATCCGCTGATAGGAAACCTTCCCTCGCTGAGTGATATTAAAGAGGAAACCAATAGCCATAAGAGGCCAAACCAGCATATCCAAGTAGCTGATAAAGGTGACCAGATTCCCAACCGTGATTTGCCCTTTCTGAACCATCAAGGAGCCGACCAAGAGGGTTAAAACATAGGAAGAACCAACAAACAAGAGAACCATGGGGTCAAAGAGACTATCGTATTTCATGGTTTGGAGGTTCTTTTGGAAGGTCAATTCATTGACTTCCTGAAAGGACTTCAACTCATCTGCCTGATAACCGAAAGACTTGGTCACTTTAATACCTGATACAGACTCCTGTACCTTATTATTAAGTTCGGAAAAGGCAGCCTGTGATTCGCCAAAAGCCTTGTGGGTCTTTCTCCCTAGACGACTGGTCGCATAAGCCATGAAAGGTAAGGGTAAAATGGCAACTAGGGTCATTTGCCACGAAATGCTAAAGAGCATGGTCAGCAAGGTCACCAAAGCCGTGATAGAAGCATCCACCGCAGACATAACACCGCCTCCTGCCAGACGAGTCAAGGCATTGATATCGTTGGTTGCGTGTGCCATCAAGTCCCCCGTCCGATAGGTTTGATAAAAAGCTGGAGACATTCTTGTGAAATGCTCAAACAAGCGAGACCGCATAATCTGTCCCAAACGGTAGGAAGTCCCTAGAATATACATACGCCAAACATAGCGTAGATAGTACATCCCAAAGGCAGCAAGAAGCAAGTAAAATAGGTCAAGAAGGAGGTCCTGCTGGGTTAATTGCCCCGATGTGATGGCATCAATGACCCGCCCCATGACCATAGGTGGAATAAGATTGAGGACGGAAACCAAGACCAAGGCCACAATCCCGACTAGATAACGGCGTTTTTCTAACTTGAAAAACCACCAAAGTTTTTGAATAATGGACATAAAATCCCTTTCTGATTGCAAATGGAAACCTGAGGCCAAGACCCCAGGTTTTTCTTATTCATAGGTTACAACTGTGACGGCACCCTTGTCATACTCAGCGATAAAGATATTGGCCACATTGTCATGTCCTTGTTTGCTTAGATTATCAAGCAGCCACTCTTCGCTACGGCCAATCGATTCCAAAACATCGACTTGGATCACACCGTCAGTCACAACTGGATACTTAGGATTTTCATCCCCCATTTGGACCACGATGAGTTGGCCATTTTGCTCCTGCACAGCGCATTTGACCTGTTTCATCTGGAAAATCCCTTGGCTACGAAGTTTGAGAGCAACTTCTGCTGCAGACAAACCAACTGAACGACAGGCTTCTGGGTCAATCTGCCCATTTTTGATAAGGAGAGTTGGTTTTCCATCAATCAAGCGTTTGACAAAACGAACATTGTTATTGAGCCACTTGAGGGTCAAGACCAAAATCGTCCACATCATCAAAATCACTGCATACTGGAGAATGCTGATAGAACTATTGTAAATCACCCCACCGATGATACCACCAAGAACATAGTTCTGAATTTGGTCTGTCGCAGAGTTAGGTGCTAGGTTCCCCTTTCCTGTCACATTGATAACAAAAACAAGCGAGAAGAGCCCCAAGGCCAGTTTGATTAAAATTTCCATATAATTGAGTGTCATTTGTTTACCTCCACCAATTCAATAGCGTCTGTTTGATGCAATTCTAATTTCTCTAAAAGATACTTGTCTGGTTGGCTCCCGTTCATGGCGCGGTAGAAATTTGGACCTACCTTGACAAGCGCTCCATCAGTGGCTGCAGAAGTATTGACATAAACTTCTGATTTATCCACTCCCAAGTCTTTGGAAACAACCTCTATGAAATGAAGGGAGGTTTGAAATTGGTTGTTAGAGGCTTGATTGGTCTGGTATTTTGAGATTGTCACCAAAAGCATGGCCACCAAGGTCAAGGCCAAAATCATGACCAATTCCCGAAACTTAGTCCCCTTTTTATCTCGATAGGCTTTAAAAGCAAAAAATCCTGTGATAGCTAGGAGAACAATTCCAAAGCCAATCATGATGCCATTTTGCTGACTGATTTGGCTAAGTACATAGTCATATGAGTAAAATTTCATTTATTTTCACTCCCTTTCATAAAATCATTCTTAATTATAAACGAAAGAGAGTGATTTTTCAAGCCATACGTTGGGGAAATAGACTTATCAGACCAACTTCTCTAACTAATGACTACAGTAGCTATTTCAAGATTCTGATTTTGATAATTGATATGAATAAACACCAGGCATCAACACCACAAGTAGAAGTGTCAAGAAAAACACCCAGTAAACATATAGTTGCACAAAGGAATTTAGAAACAATAACAATCCTCCTAATACCCAAATTTTTCCAGCTAGACGATGCGTTTTTCTCCAGTTTTCATCATTCTCCAAGGTCCACGGTAGTCGAATACCGATTATATAATTTCGGTGTGTTTTTGGTAGATAATTTCCAATTACGATCATCACGACTCCCATAAAAATCTGAGCTAGTAGCCCACTCATCGTGGAATAACCCAAAGATTCTCCGAAGATAGAAATCATTAATAGACAAGATACAAAAGGTATAATCCAGTAAATCAAAACTTGTATTTTTGAACTGATATTGCTAGATTTAGGATCCTTAATCATTAAAAATAGAAGCAACCAATGCATCAAAAGCATGAGAGTCGGTAATCCAAAGATAGCAGACATTTTATGATTGTAGCCATCTGCTTGACCCAGTAGATTAAAATGAGTGGGTATCTCCTCTGGTAATTGATTCCAGAAAACACAACCTACAAGGGAAGGTAGTAGGATGAGAATGCTCGTAAATAACACCAATTTCTTATTGATTTTTATCTTCATCAAAATGATCTCCTTTCAGTTCTGCTAACCAAACCATTATATCCTCTAAAACCGATGTATTTAACTCATAATAAATAAAGTTTTTTTCTTTCATTTCATGAATCAAATCCGCTGCTTTCAAAATCGTGAGATGGTGTGAAATCGTTGCACCTGTCAACTCGAAATAACTGGTAATTTCTCCTGCAGATAATCTACCTGTTTTGAGTAAATTCAAAATCTCTCTCCTAACTGGATGAGATAAGGCTTTAAAACTATTTGCAAAACTCATAATGACTCCTTTCCCTTTGTAATATTAGTAGGGCTAGGAATAAGCAAGGTAGAACTGATAGCATTCCGGTCGGTGATGGGCCTAAAATCAAGAGGCTTGAAACTTTTTCTCCTGGTAATTGGAAGAGTAACCCAATACCTGCAGTTGCATTGATTGCCCCATGAAATAGGGCAGAAGCCCAGATAGAACCTGTCTTTTCCAACAACCAGCTCAACAATATTCCTAGGCTAAAACAAAATAGAAACATGGCGACAACTCCCAAAACAGGATAAGCAAAATAAGATAGTCCATAATTATAGCCTTGCAAATTGATTGGTAGATGCCAAAGACTCCAAATGAGAGCAAGTAAGACATGAGTCTGGACTAGTGAAAAGCGTTCTCTTAGCACTGGGTAAAGATAGCCACGCCAACCAATTTCCTCCCCCAATGCAAAGAAACTATTAAAAAAAGGAGCGTAGGTCAAACTAGCTAGGATTTGAATCAAAACCAAGGAAGATAAGGGAATGGCTGATTGAGAGACACCTTTTTCTTGTAAGATGGCTTGAATAGATTCAAAACCAAGGCTGAAATTGCTAGGAAATACAAGAAAATAAAGTCCCGCTCCTAAAAAACTGATGACTGCTGGTAACCAGATAGCTAGTAAGTAAAAGCGCCAGTTCCTCTTGAGATTCACGACTAATTTAGATTTGATTCCACTAGGTTGATTCGTGATTTTCCCTAAAACAAAGACTGCAAGTGCAGGCATCCACATGGCTACAATACTAGCAAGTTGACTCCATGGAGAATTTAGACCAACACCACTTAGCCATAGTGCCAACCATATTATCCAAGCAAGGGCATAAGCCAAGACCACAAAAAGAAGGATTGTTCTCTTATTTGACATATATGTAACTTCACTTTCTATTTAGATGTTTTTCTAAATAACATTATACACCTTTCTATTCTAAACACAAGAACTATTTAGATTTTTTTCTAAATAGTTTAGGGAATTTTTATTTTCTAAGGATAAAGTCTAAAGAGTAATTTTCAAACCATACGTTGGGGAAATAGACCTTTTTTTGGTATAATAAAATCTATAATCTGAATGAAAAAGGTAACTTTATGAAACTTATCTCATGGAATATTGATTCCCTAAACGCTGCCCTAACTAGTGACTCAGCTCGCGCGAAATTGTCCCAAGAAGTCCTACAAACCTTGGTCGCTGAAAATGCTGATATTATCGCTATCCAAGAAACCAAGCTTTCTGCCAAGGGGCCTACTAAAAAACATCTTGAGATTTTAGAAGAACTCTTCCCAGGCTACGCAAACACGTGGCGCTCTTCCCAAGAACCTGCCCGGAAAGGCTATGCTGGAACCATGTTCCTTTATAAGAAAGAACTTACACCTACTGTCACTTTCCCAGAAATCGGTGCCCCTTCTACCATGGACTTGGAAGGTCGTATCATCACTCTAGAATTTGATAAATTTTTCGTGACCCAAGTTTACACTCCAAACGCTGGCGACGGCCTCAAACGCTTGGAAGAACGTCAAGTCTGGGATGTCAAATATGCGGAGTATTTGGCTGAACTAGACAAAGAAAAGCCAGTCCTTGCAACCGGTGACTACAACGTGGCCCACAATGAGATCGACCTTGCAAATCCTGCCAGCAACCGCCGTTCACCAGGATTTACCGACGAGGAACGTGCTGGATTTACCAACCTTTTGGCAACTGGATTTACCGACACCTTCCGCCATATTCATGGCGATGTTCCAGAACGCTACACTTGGTGGGCACAACGCAGCAAGACTTCTAAAATCAACAATACAGGCTGGAGAATCGACTACTGGCTCACAAGCAACCGCGTGGCTGACAAGGTGACCAAGTCTGATATGATTGACTCCGGTGCGCGCCAAGACCATACACCCATTGTCATGGAGATTGAACTCTAAGGAGAAAACGAATGGACTATCAAGCTGTCATTCCTGAATTTGTAGTATCTGACATCGAAAAATCACGCCACTTCTACTGCGACCTGCTAGGATTCTCTGTCGAATACGAGCGCCCCGAGGAGAAATTTCTCTTCCTCTCGCTTGAAGACTGCCAGCTCATGTTAGAAGAAGGCAGCGCAGAAGAATTAGCCCAACTGACCTATCCTTTCGGGCGCGGTGTCAATATTTCCTTTGGCATCAAGGATGTCCCCCAGCTCTACCAAAATCTGCTGTCAGCTAACTATCTCATCCATCGTCAACTGACAAAAAGAGAATTTCGTGTTGGGGATCACTATATCTATCCTCATGAATTTGCAGTTTTAGATCCAGATGGTTATTTTTTAAGATTTAGCGAGTAGAATAATAAAGATTGGAAAAAAGTCTTTAAAGTTAGAAAAAGGCATATTGTCAAGTCTTGAAAAATCTTGATAATATGCCTTTTATGATGGAAAAACCTTCTAAATGTTAGTCAATAAGTTAATTTTTGCCCATTTTTATTATATTTGTTCGTTTTTCAAACAAAAATACTAACAAAATATTTGATTTATAAAGTTATTTAGTGTAAAATAAAAACATTGGCTCAAGCCTATTTAAAATTAAATATCGTTTTACTTGTTTATGTCGTGAATTGGCACGATGTTTCTACAAGGTGCCGGAACACCTAACAATAAGTAAGTCAGCTTGAGGTATGGCCTTTTTTGCCATGCCTATTTTGAGGACTTACTTAGAGATTAAGTAGGTCCTTTTTCTATTTCTTGCTAGAAACTTTAAACAAGCAAATGGATTGGCTTTTAGACTTTAGGAGGTCTTATGAAATTATTAGAAGAGCGCATCCTCAAGGATGGGCATATCTTGGGTGATAACATCCTCAAGGTGGATTCCTTTTTAACCCACCAAGTTGACTTTAGCTTGATGCGAGAGATTGGTAAGGTTTTTGCGAAAAAATTTGCTTCTGCTGGTATTACCAAAGTCGTGACCATTGAAGCGTCGGGTATTGCCCCAGCCATTTTTACAGCTGAATCCTTAAACGTTCCCATGATTTTCGCTAAAAAAGCTAAAAACATCACTATGAACGAAGGCATCTTAACTGCCCAAGTTTACTCCTTTACCAAGCAAGTGACCAGCACCGTTTCTATCGCTGGAAAATTCCTCTCACCAGAGGACAAGGTTTTGATTATCGACGACTTCCTTGCTAACGGCCAAGCTGCCAAAGGCTTGATTCAAATCATCGAACAGGCCGGTGCCACAGTCGAAGCTATCGGTATTGTGATTGAAAAATCCTTCCAAGATGGACGTGATTTGCTTGAAAAAGCAGGCTACCCTGTTCTATCACTCGCTCGTTTGGATCGTTTTGAAAATGGTCAAGTCGTATTTAAGGAGGCAGATCTCTAATGCAAACTCAAGAAAAACACTCGCAAGCAGCCGTTCTTGGCTTGCAACACTTACTAGCTATGTACTCAGGATCCATCCTGGTTCCCATCATGATTGCGACTGCCCTTGGCTATTCGGCTGAGCAGTTGACCTACCTGATTTCCACAGATATCTTCATGTGTGGTGTGGCAACATTCCTCCAACTCCAACTCAACAAATACTTTGGGATTGGACTCCCAGTCGTTCTTGGAGTTGCCTTCCAGTCGGTAGCTCCCTTGATTATGATTGGACAAAGCCATGGTAGTGGTGCTATGTTTGGTGCCCTCATCGCATCAGGGATTTACGTGGTTCTTGTTTCAGGCATCTTCTCAAAAGTAGCCAATCTCTTCCCATCTATCGTAACAGGATCTGTTATTACCACTATTGGTTTAACCTTGATCCCTGTCGCTATTGGAAATATGGGAAATAACGTTCCAGAGCCAACTGGTCAAAGTCTCTTGCTTGCAGCTATTACTGTTCTGATTATCCTCTTGATCAACATCTTTACCAAAGGATTTATCAAGTCTATCTCTATTTTGATTGGTCTAGTTGTTGGAACTGCCATTGCTGCTACCATGGGCTTGGTGGACTTCTCCCCTGTTGCGGCAGCACCACTTGTCCATGTCCCAACTCCCCTCTACTTTGGGATGCCAACCTTTGAAATCTCATCTATTGTCATGATGTGTATAATCGCAACGGTGTCTATGGTTGAGTCGACTGGTGTTTACCTAGCCTTGTCTGACATCACGAAAGACCCAATCGACAGCACGCGCCTGCGCAACGGTTACCGCGCAGAAGGTTTGGCCGTACTTCTCGGAGGAATCTTTAACACCTTCCCTTACACAGGATTTTCACAAAACGTTGGTTTGGTTAAATTATCAGGTATCAAGACTCGACTACCAATCTACTACGCAGCTGGTTTCCTGGCTCTCCTTGGACTCCTTCCTAAGTTTGGTGCCCTTGCCCAAATCATTCCAAGCCCTGTCCTCGGTGGTGCCATGCTGGTGATGTTTGGTTTTGTATCTATTCAAGGGATGCAAATCCTCGCTCGTGTTGACTTTGCTAACAATGAACATAACTTCCTTATCGCAGCAGTCTCAATCGCTGCAGGTGTCGGTCTAAATAACAGTAATCTCTTCATCAGCATGCCGACAGCCTTCCAAATGTTCTTCTCAAACGGAATCGTCGTAGCCAGCCTACTCGCCATTGTCCTCAATGCGGTACTAAATCATAAAAAGAAATAAGAAAAAGAGGTGTGAGCCTCTTTTTTTGTTTATCACAAGTTGATTATAAATATAATCAATCCCAATTCCCATCTAATATTTCTTTTATAAACTTCTTAGGCATCCAAAAGGAGTGTTTTGTAATCCTACGCCCATCTGGAAGCTCATCCGTATCAGATAATGAGCCTTCCCCAACAAATTTTCCTTTTTCAATTTCATAATAAGCATTGGTAGCATGTAATTTCGTAAATAGGATTCTATTTATCTTACTTTGAGGGAAATTAGTTGAAACTTTATTACCATTTTGAGTTAATTTAACTCCGTCAGAAATAATTTGTCTAGTTTCCTGCCACACTCTTTGGATTTCTTCTAATTGTCTATCCTGAAATCCCCAAAATTTGATAGAATCTAATACAAATAGCTTAGGTTCAATTTCCTTAAAAATAACGAAGAGGAATCGTTTATTATAAATTTCATTATAAACATGTGACGATTCCCAACTATCTGTTTCTACTAATTCTTTAAAACAATAAGTTTTAAATGGAGAGTCTTCCTTAGGTAAATTATTCTTATCTACTCGAATAACTCTCAAATTCATGTTTGCTTTTTGAAATTCTTTTGTCTTATCTAAATCCCCTGTTAATCCTAAAATTTTTCTAATCAGAGTACTATTCTTACCTTTGGCTTTTGGATTCACTTCAAATCTATCATATAACTCTTGTTCAGAGAAACCTTTATAGGAGAGAATCTTCTCTGCAATAACCTCAGTAAATGATTTTTTCTCACCCCTGAAATTAGCCAGAACACTCTCTTGATCTGATTGATTAAAGATTTTATGATTAATCAGATAGGTCATATAACTTGATTTTAATTCCCAAGCTCTTTGTTTTGCTAATTCATGACTAAATGGTTGCTGTCTTAAATCCTTTCCTTTACCTGCACCTTTTGTACAAGTTGATAAATAGTTTCCATCTGATTCTGATAATTCATGTGCCCTTCCATTTTTGATCTTATCTGTAATCTTCTGATAGTCTTCAAGGATGACTGCCATATCCTCCTCAAACCATTCATATAAAAATATTTTTTCAATGACATAGTCCTTCATTGTTTGATTAGGAATTAAGCCATTGTAAAACAATAATAAAATCTTTGCACATTTTTTCCATAAATGAGTGGAGTAAAAGTCCTCTAAATTTTCCTCCATATAGTTTAGTATTGTTAATACAAGTCGCTCTTTGGCACTAAGTGTCCCATTTTTGTTTATCTTAAAAGGAGTAACTTTTAATTCTACACCTATTTTTTCAAAGTCAGCTTCCGAGTCACTATTTGGCTGGTAACCATAGAAATATTTTTCAATATAATTTCCATACTGCCCTTTTGACTTCATACTAATTGCTTTATCTTGTACCTCAGAGACTACTCTATCATTATAATCGTCATATGATTTATAGAGTGAACGATTATACTCTTCCATAACATCGGAAAATTTTCTATTTAATAGTTTGTGAGAATATTCAATAACACTATCGATATCTTCATCGTTATAGTTAAATAAGTTTTGATCCATTTTCTTCTCCTATCTTTTATATTATATCAAATTAAACTAAAGCAAACATTAATACTTGATCAATCATTGAAAATAGTATATAATGGATTAAACTGTAAAAAAAATGAAGGAGAAAAGATGAAAGTTCTCGAACTATTTGCTGGAGTTGGCGGTTTT
This sequence comes from Streptococcus mitis, assembly GCF_002096925.1. Classification (GTDB taxonomy): domain Bacteria; phylum Bacillota; class Bacilli; order Lactobacillales; family Streptococcaceae; genus Streptococcus; species Streptococcus mitis_AF. Next base: position 86,783 of record NZ_NCVN01000038.1, read on the forward strand.
CGGATAGGATTAGAAAATGCCGATAAGCAACTCTTTAAAACAAAATGGGCAAACCAATGGGAACCATCTCGTAAATCTCAAGACGCATTTGAGGTCTATGATTATCACTTCCCCAATAGCGAAAACATCAATATTAGTATCTCTGATATAACAGACGAACAATTTTCCAAAATGGATGCCGATATGATTGTCGGTGGTTTTCCTTGCCAAGATTACTCTGTTGCGCGTAGCAAGAAAAATGAAAAAGGCATTGAAGGAAAAAAAGGAGTTTTATTTTGGGAAATCATTAGAGCAACAGAAATCATTAAACCCAAATACTTAATTCTAGAAAATGTAGATAGACTTTTAAAAGCACCTTCAAAACAACGAGGACGCGATTTTGCAATCATGCTCACAGCTTTTAATAATCTTGGATATTCTGTAGAGTGGAGAGTTATTAATGCTGCTGAGTATGGAAGAAGCCAACGAAGACGTCGTGTATTCTTTTTCGTATATCGAAATGATACAGTCTTTGCCCAAAAAATTGACAATCTTTACGAAAAAAATGAAGAAATCTTTGAAGATAATAGGTATGATGACTATATTTTCAATCAAGGTCTATTTGCAAAACAATTTCCTATTAAACCTATAGCAGTTAAAAATCGTCATGTTTTTTATAAGTTACCAAATGATATAGTTGAAGTTTCAGATACTTTTACTGGTACTGTTTGGAATACAGGAATTATGAGACATGGAAAATACTATTCTATTGATACAGAACCCAACTACAATGGTAATCCTATCACTCTAGGAGAAATTCTTCAAGATGAGTCTGAAGTACCTGAAAAATATTTTTTAACTGATCAGTCAAAATTGGAAAAATTTCAATATCTAAGAGGACCTAAAAAAATTGAACGAACATCCTCTGACGGGCATCAATACATCTATTCAGAAGGAGGAATGTCACCTTATGATGATTTAAACCTTCCTGGAAGAACAATGCTTACATCCGAAGGGACTGTTAATCGTTCTACACATTTATTATTTGTAAACAATAAATATAGATTAATTACACCCATTGAAGCTGAACGCCTTCAGGATTTCCCAGATGATTGGACAGCTAAAAAGAAACTATCTGACGGTTCTATTGTAGAGGTATCTGATAAAATGAGAATGTTTTTTATGGGAAATGCTTTAGTTACTGAAATTGTAAAAGAAATTGCTGAGTTTATTAAAGAAATTGATTGATTTATCTGAAACTAAAAAAGAGGTGCGAGCCTCTTTTTTGTTTATCTATATCCTTACCTGTCTATCTTCTGACCGCTGGCCTGTAACAAACATGGTGAAGGTTGCTTTGCAGACATTTCTGCCCTCTTGATTGGTAATATCGACATCCACTACGCAGGTTGTGCGACCTTGATGGACACATTTTCCTTTAATGGTCAGCACATCGTCGAGTTTTCCTGCTTTGAGGTAGTTGATAGAAGATTGGAGTGTCACCCCATCAAGCCCCAGCGAGATAACCACCAAACCACTGATTTGGTCACAAAGAGTAAAGAGATAGCCACCATGGGCATTGCCATAGTAGTTGAGCGACGAGTTCACTACTTTTGTCGTCACCACAACGTGACCATCTCTCATTTGTTCAATTTCGTAATTTTCAAAGGCAGATATAGCGTCAAAATGAAAATCTTTCATCGTTTCCTCCTGATATTTCAAACGACACTATGATACTACTTTTTATAGGACTGTGCAAGGAGAAAGCACCTAGTCTGGCAAAATTCCAACCTGCTCCACAAAGCGCATAAAGGCTGCCTGTCCTTGTTCTGTCTGCTTGTAGACTCCTGCGTCCTCAAGCACACGCGCAAAGATAGCACCCACAGAGTCCTTGACGATTTCAAGGGCTTTTTCTTTATCTGTTAGGGCTGGATATTGGGCTCTAAGTTGGTCTGCCCATTCCTGATGATAATCGGAAACTGTAACAGCTTCTCCCACGAGATAGCTAGCGACTTGCTCCACTTCTTCTTTCAGACGTGGTGGCAAGATTGCCAAGCCCATGACCTCAATCAAGCCGATATTTTCCTTCTTGATATGTTGGACATCCTTGTGAGGATGATAGATGCCATCAGGATGTTCTGCAGAAATCTGATTGTCCCTCAAGACCAAGTCCAACTCAAATTGTCCATTACGTTTACGAGCAATTGGTGTGATGGTGTGATGCAGTGTCTCGTCTGTCTCTGCCAAAATCTGCACTGCAGAATCTGAATACTGACGCCATCCCTGCAAAATCTTGTCAGCTAAGTTGATCAAATCTTCTTTGGAATCTGAAGTCAAACGTAGCACTGACATAGGCCACTTGACAATGCCAGCCTTGACCTGCTCAAAACCTGCAAATCGAAAGGTCTTTTGCAAGGGAGCCAATTCCATAGGAAATACGTGACGGCCTCCCTGATAGTGGTCATGAGTTAGAATAGAGCCCCCCACAATTGGTAAGTCCGCATTTGAACCCGCAAAATAGCCCGGAAACTGCTCTACGATAGCCAGCAGACGCTCAAAGCTCTGACGACTAATGGCCATGGGACGATGCTGACCATCTAAGAAAATACAATGCTCATTAAAATAAGCATAGGGCGAATACTGGAAGCCCCACTCCTGACCAGCCATTTCAAAGCGGATAATTCGGTGATTGCTACGGGCTGGGTGGTTGACTCGACCATGGTAGCCCTCATTCTCTAGACAGAGCTGACACTGAGGATAATTACTAGCTTGCACCAACTTGGCTGCCGCAATCTCTTTGGGATCCTTTTCAGGCTTAGAGAGATTAATGGTAATTTCCAGTTCTCCGTAGTCAGATGGAACACGATAAGCAATATTCTTAGCAATGGCCTTGAGTTTGATGTAGTCATTTTTCTGACTGAGCTGGTAAAAATCCGCAATCGCCTGCTCAGGAGATTGGGCGTAGGTTGCCCAAAAGTCACGATTGACCTGACTTGGACAAGGGGTCACCAAGTCCATCAGTTCAGCACCGAGGATTTCACGCTCAGTCTGACTATCCTCAATCGTCTCTAATCGAACGGCTTCCTCAACCAGCTGGTCCTTGAGGTCAATCAATTTATCCAGATTGGTCTCAACTTCCAAAACACCATCTCCCACTCGTGCCAAGACACGATTGGTCAGGTAGATTCGATCCATTTCCTCAAATGAACTTTCAGTAATAACATGTGTTACAAATTTATCTACTAAGGTCACTATAGAGCCTCCTTTTGACTAGTCAAGGACGCGAGTGCCACCTGCAACTTCAGCGATATAGAAGCTTGGAGCGTAGCCAACGACTTCCTCGTAGTGCTTGCCAACAGCTTCCTTAAAGACCTCAACAGTATCTTTTTGCACCAAGGCAATGGCACAACCACCAAAACCTGCCCCTGTCATACGAGCACCGAGAACACCTTCTTGTGCCCAAGCTGTGTGAACAAGGGTATCCAATTCCAAGCCAGTTACTTCATAGTCATGTTCTAGAGAAACGTGAGAAGCATTCATCAAACGACCAAAGGTTTCCAAATCACCTGCCTGAAGAGCTGCTTGCGCTTTGAGGGTACGTTGGTTTTCAAGCACAGCATGACGAGCACGTTTCAAACGATTTTCGTCTTTGATTAGGTAGCTGTACTGGTCAAAGGCCCACTCGTCCAACTCACCCAAGGTCTGAATATCCAAGGATACTTGCAATTCTTCCACTGCTTTTTCACACTCAGCACGGCGTTCATTATATTTAGAATCCGCCAATTCACGGCGTTTGTTGGTGTTCATGATAACAACGACATTGTCTTTCAAATCAAGTGGTACCAAGTCGTACTCTAAGGTATTGGTATCTAGGTAAATAGCACGTTGATCAGCCCCCATACCGATAGCAAACTGGTCCATGATACCAGAGTTGACTCCGATAAAGTTATTTTCTGTTTGTTTTCCGATTTTAACCAAATCGAGACGCTCTAATTTTAAATCAAAGAGATGCTCTGCCACGACTCCTGTCAAGAGTTCCAAGGATGCTGAAGAAGACAAGCCAGCACCATTTGGAATATTCCCATAAACATAAAAATCAAAACCTTTGTCAATCGCATGTCCAGCTTCTTGCAAGAAATGAAGGACACCTTTTGGATAGTTGGTCCAGTTGTGCTCTTTTTCAAACTTGAGGTCAGCGAGAGGCACTTCGATAATTCCCTTGTCCTCAAAGTTAGCTGAGTAGAAACGCAAGACTTGATCATCACGTTTGCGAGCAGCCCCATAAGTTCCTAAGGAAATGGCTGCTGGAAATACATGTCCACCATTATAGTCTGTGTGCTCACCAATCAAGTTGATACGGCCTGGTGAAAAGAAGGTTTGGTCTGCTTCTTGACCAAAAACAGCAAGAAAGTCTTTACGAAGAGCTTCAGCAGTAAGATGTTGTGTCATATGATTTCTCCTTTTACTGTCCGTTAAGTCACCTTAACGTGTAATCGTTTTCTTCTATTGTATCCAAGGGATTTCCCAAGGTCAATCCTTTTTACTAAACTTTTACTAAACTATCAGTAAAATACAGAAAAATATGATATACTAATCTAATCAAGGAGGATTTATGGCTACTTTAAAAGACATTGCACAGCTAGCCTCTGTCTCTATCGCGACCGTTTCCCGTGTCCTCAACCGCGACCAGAGCCTATCTGTTACAGAAGAAACGAGACACCGTATTTTAACTGTTGCTGAAGAGCTGGGCTACACCAAGCACCTCAAGACAGGCGAGTCCCACAAGCCCAAGCAAAAGATTGCCATTATCCAATGGGTCAGCGAACAAGGGGAGCTGGACGACCTCTACTACTACCAGATTCGCTTGGGTATTGAAAAAAGAGCCCAAGAGTTGGACTACGATATCTTGCGCTATTTTAATGACCACCCTTTTACCCTAAGCGAGGAAGTGATTGGGATTCTCTGCATCGGAAAATTTAGTCGAGCTCAGATTTCTGCCTTTGAGGAATACCAAAAACCCCTGGTCTTTCTAGACAGTGATACACTTTCCCTGGGACATACCTGCATTATTACGGACTTTTATACTGCCATGAAACAGGTTGTCGATTATTTCCTTAGCCAAGGAATGGACCGTATCGGGATTCTAACAGGCCTTGAAGAAACAACTGACCAAGAAGAAATCATTGAGGATAAGCGTCTAGAAAATTTCAAAAACTACAGTCAAGCAAAGGGAATCTATCATGATGAACTGGTCTTTCAAGGAAGCTTTACTGCCCAGTCTGGCTATGACTTGATGAAGGAAGCCATTCAGAGCTTGGGAGACCAACTCCCACCAGCATTTTTTGCTGCCAGTGATAGTTTAGCCATCGGCGCCCTCCGTGCCCTTCAAGAGGCTGGAATCAGCCTACCAGACCGTGTCAGCCTTATTTCCTTTAACGACACTAGTCTGACCAAGCAAGTCTATCCTCCCCTCTCCAGCATCACCGTTTATACCAAGGAAATGGGGCGAGCAGGTATGGATATTCTTAATAAGGAAGTACTCCACGGTCGCAAAATCCCTAGCCTGACTATGCTGGGAACCAGATTGACATTGAGAGAGAGTACTCTGACATAACTCCACAAATTAAACATGACAAAAATCCTAATAGAGTGTCTCAGATCTCCATTAGGATTTTCTTTTTTAGTCCATCACAATCATAGACTTAATGGTCTTACGTTCATCCATATCTTTGTAGGCTTGGTCGATATCTTCCAGTTTATAACTTGAAGTAAAGACGCGACCTGGATTGATATCACCATCAAGTACAGCTTTTAGTAAAAATTGCTTATCGTATGTTGTGACAGAAGCTGATCCGCCAGCCACAGAAATGTTTTGAGCAAAGGTAGAACCGAGCGCACGGTTATTGTAATGAGGAACACCAACGAAGCCTAAACGTCCACCATTGTGAAGCACTCCAAGGGCTTGATCTATGGCTGCTTCAGTCCCAACACATTCAAGGGCTGCATCTGCTCCGCCACCGAGAATTTCACGCACCTTAGCAATACCTTCTTGACCTCTCTCAGCTACAACAGCTGTCGCACCTGACTCCAGAGCCATCTTTTGACGATCTTCATGACGACTCATGAGGATAATTTGCGATGCTCCACGCATCTTCGCCGCGATGACAGCACATTGACCAACAGCCCCATCACCGATAACAACAACCTTGTCACCTTTTTGAACATTTGCAACACGCGCCGCATGATAGCCTGTCGGCATAACATCAGCAAGTGTCAAAAGTGACTTGAGCATGCCTTCTGTATAGTCAGAAGGTTGTCCAGGGATTTTAATCAACGCCCAGTTGGCATAATGGAATCGGATATATTCCGCCTGGACACCATCTGACCAGTTGTTACCAATATGGCGATCACAAGTCCCGTCATAGCCTGCACGACAGGCATCACACTCACCACATCCATGTGTAAACGGGACAATGACAAAATCACCAGATTTTACTGTAGTGACGTTCTCACCAACTTCTTCGACAATCCCGATCGCCTCATGACCACTATTTCTATGTCCTTCTTCGATTTCGGGATTCCGGTAACTCCAGAGATCTGAACCACAAACGCAAGTACGTACTATCCTGATAATTGCATCATCTGCTTCTATAATTTGCGGACGTTCAATGCTAGCAAGTCCAACCTGGCCTGCCTTTGTATATACTGCTGATTTCATTTAATATTTTCCTTCCTTATAAAGTTTAATTTTGAGATTTAAACGATTTAAAGCTGTCTGTAGCTGAGACAAGCGCTCCTCTAATTTTTTCTTTTCCTCTTCTAAAATACCAAGCCTCTCCTTTCTCGTTTCATCCCCCTTTTGGTAGAGCGACATATAGTCAACTAAACTGTCTACAGAGACACCCGCCGAACGAAAACACTTAATAAATTCCAACGCTTCGATATCCTGGTCTTGAAAATCACGAATCCCTGTTGCGGTACGAGTAATCGGTGACACAAGACCAACCCGTTCATAATACCGAATCGTATCCGCTGAAATTCCCAACAAATCACTGGCAGATTTAATATTCATAGGCTAACCTCCTCTCATTTTATTTACTGAGTTTAAGCTATTCGAACTCACTTATCTCATTATATAACTTTGAGTTGACTCCAAGTCAAGCATTTTGCACCAAATCGAAGAACATTTTTTAATGATTAGTTCTCTTATCAGCATACCTTTTCATCAAGCAAAGAAAGAGGTTGGGGAAAGCGTATTTAAAAGCAAAAAGCGCATAGTATCAAATGCTTAGAAACCTTGATACTATGCGTTTTTATGTGTGAAGAATTACTTCATTTTCTCTTGAAATTAAGTTTTGTCCCAGCTGCTTTTTCTAGTGTTGATGCCCATGGGGTTGCTCTAAGGTTGTTACCCTCCGTTTATGTTGCGCATGATTGCTTTCGCTGGCATCCACTTCGATGGTAATATTCTGAATTCCTCTTTCTTCTAAGAGCTGACGCACTTGATTCTTTGTTGCTATCATCTGCTCCCAATCCTCTAAACAGAGATGAATAATGGCATTATTTTCCAGACCATCCATGGACCAAATGCTAAGTTGATTGACACTTTTGACATTGATCAAAGCCTCCAAATCCTTCTCCAAAGCACCCGTCTCTACTCCTTCTGGTACAACATCCAAGAAAATCTTTAACGCGCTCCAAAAGCGAGGAATAGCTTTTGTTAGAATGAAGATAGAAATGACAAGCGATAAGAGCGGATCAAGGATATACCAATCTGTAAATCTGAGGATAATCGCCATTAGAATGACAGCCAACCAACCAAGAGTATCTTCCAAAAAATGCAGGCTAAGAATTGACTCATTTTTTGTCTTTCCCTTACGAACTACTAGACTAGCTAGCACATTGATACTTACTGCAATGACTCCTAGCCAGAGGATACCTTCATCATTAACTGGCTGTGGATTAAAAAGTTTAGTTATATTTTCCAAAATCACTAGGATGGATCCTATGATAAGAATCACAGCAGTCACCAGGGCCCCTAAAAGACTAAATCTCTTGTAACCCAAGGTGTACTGCCTATCTTCTTCTCGATTTGAGATTGTTTCCAAAAAGGCCGATATGCCAATGGCTATAGCATCTCCCAAGTCATGAACAGAATCAGCGAGAACGGCACTCGAACCAAATATTCCTCCTGCGATAAATTCAACAATAGCATAGCTTAAATTTAAGAAAAAAGCTATCCAAACAGTATATTTTGCCTTCATCTTTCTCATTCCTTTGTTATAATAGATTTATGAACACCTTGTTCATTATCATTATCCACTAAAACTCAAAGAAAGGATAGAAGCAAAAGGTCAGCTTTATTCAGTTCTGAACAATTTGCCTCAAGTGTCTATATGACTAAGATTGACCGCCGTATCAGCAAAACAAAAAAAGCCATCTTTCAAGCTTTTCTACAACTTTTGAACGATAAGGGCTACGAATCCACTACAGTTCAGGATATCATTGAACTCGCAGATGTTGGACGTTCCACCTTTTACTGTCACTATGAGAGCAAGGAACTACTTCTGGACGAGCTCTGCCACTACCTCTTCCATCATCTTTTTGAAAGAGAGCAAGCCATTTCAACCGAGGACTACCTCGCCCACCTCTTTCTCCATTTTCATAAAAACCAAGACCATATCACCAGTCTGCTATTTTCCAAAAATGACTACTTCCTCCGTCAACTCCATAAAGAGCTAGAACACCATGTCTATTCCGTGCTAGCTGATAATTTAAAAGAAGCCCACCCTAATCTGCCTACTTCTTACCTCCAACACTTGGTCATGTCCAACTTTATCGAGACATTGACCTGGTGGCTCAAAAAAGGTCAAGATTTCACAGACCAGGAAGTTGTCCAATTTTATCTAGACCTTCTCATTCCTAAAAATTGAATACAGAGTAGAGCTCAGTTGCCTTATTTCTAGGCTACTGAGTTTTTATCTTTTCAACAATCAAAAAAGCCCAGACAACATTGTCTGAGCAGTTTTCTATATGGTCGTTTAACAAAGTTGAGTTTGACATTTTCAAACTATTTCTTCAACAAACCTTGTTCTTGTAGAAACTCCTTGGCTACTTGTTCTGCTGACTTGCCTTCAACACCGACTTGGTAGTTGAGCTGGCTCATCTGGCTTTCAGTAATTTTACCAGCCAATTTATTGAGAACTGTTTCCAACTCTGGATGTTTCTTGAGAAGAGCTTCTTTCATCAGTGGAGCTCCTTGATAAGGTGGGAAGAGTTGCTTGTCATCTTCCAAAACCTGTAAATCGTAACGTGCCAATTCCGCATCAGTCGAATAGGCATCCGTGATTTGAATATCGCCCGACTGAATAGCCTGATAGCGAAGGGCTGGCTCCATGGTCGCCACATTAAGCTTGAGACCGTACATTGATTGCAAGCCCTTATTGCCATCTTCACGGTCATTAAATTCGAGTGTAAAACCTGCCTTCAGCTGCCCTTCCACTTTTTTCAAGTCCGAAATGGTCTTCAAGCCATATTCTTGAGCAATCTTTTTCGGAACAGCCACAGCGTAGGTATTTTGATAAGACATGGGTTTGAGATAGGCTAGACGATCCTGTTTGGCAATGCCATCACGCGCTACCTGATAAACCTGCTCTGGCTCATGACTCACTTTCGGTGATGGCTGAAGCAAACTTTCAGTCACCGTACCAGTAAATTCAGGATAGATGTCAATATCGCCTTTTTTCAAAGCTTCATAAAGAAAGCTTGTTTTCCCAAAATTCGGTTTAACAGTCGCAGTCATACTGGTGTTTTCTTCAATCAGCAACTTATACATATTGGCCAAAATTTCTGGTTCCGGTCCCAATTTACCAGCAATGATCAAGTTCTCTTTCTCTTTTTGAGCCAAAAGAGCTGGGCTATAAGACAGACCGAGCAATATGGTCACCAAGGCAAAACCAGAGAAAATCGTCCGCAATTTTGCCTTTTCCATCACTTTTAGTAGGAAGTTAAAGGCAATAGCAAGCACTGCAGAAGAAAGGGCCCCAATCAAAATCAGACTGGCATTATTACGGTCAATTCCCAAAAGGATAAAGGAACCCAGCCCCCCTGCCCCAATCAAGGCAGCCAAGGTTGCCGTACCGATAATCAAGACCGCCGCCGTCCGAATCCCAGACATCATAACAGGCATAGCAAGTGGAATTTCAAACTTCTTGAGACGTTCCCATCTGGTCATCCCAAAGGCAATCCCAGCCTCTTGCAGACTCGGATCAATTCCCTTCAGCCCAGTGATGGTATTTTGTAAAATCGGAAAGATCGCATAGATCACTAGAGCTGTCAAAGCTGGCAAGGTTCCAATTCCCATCAAGGGGATAAAGAGCCCCAACAAGGCAAGAGACGGGATGGTCTGGAAAATCCCTGCAATCTGCAAGACCCAGTCGGCCAATTTCTCATGATAGCGAAGATAAACAGCCAAGGGAATCGCTATAAAGATGGCCAGCAACAAGGTCAATAGTGACAACTGCAAATGTTGAGATAGAGCTGTCAACCAATCACTAAAACGATCCTGAAAAGTTGCAATTAAATTAGTCATGAACACTACCTCCAAACAAGTCTGCTACAAAGTCTGTGGCAGGCGCTTTTAAAATGGTCTCGGGATTCGCTACCTGGCGAATCTCCCCATCCTGTAAAACAGCAATACGGTCCGCCAATTTCAAAGCTTCATCCGTATCATGGGTTACAAAAATCGTTGTCATCCCAAACTCTTTATGCAATTCTTTAGTCAGAACCTGCAACTGTTTTCTCGAAATAGCATCAAGAGCCGAAAAAGGCTCATCCATGAGGAGAATCTTAGGCTGACCAATCATAGCACGGACAATACCAACCCGTTGCTGTTCTCCACCAGATAATTCACTTGGAAGTCGATGCCCATACTCAGCTACTGGTAAACCAACCTTAGCCAAAAGCTCTTCTGTTTTCTTCGCTATTTCTTCCTTAGTCCAATCCTTCATCTCAGGAATCAGGGCAATATTTTCTGCAACTGTTAGATTGGGAAACAGAGCAATGGCCTGTAAAACATAACCAGTAGAGAGACGAAGCTCACGCTCATCATAGTCTTTGATGCGCTTGCCATCCATGTAAATATTTCCATCAGTTGGTTCCAAAAGACGGTTAATCATCTTGATCATGGTCGTCTTACCGGACCCAGATGGCCCAACTAAAACCATAAACTCTCCATTCTCAATTCGTAAATTGACATCTCTCAAAACATCTTTTTCTGTGTAGCGCAAGGCTACATTTTTGTATTCAATCATTCTGTATCCTCAATTTAAAACTTCCCTCTATTGGTCAAGTCTTCTACCTTAGGCATGACTTCCTTATTATCCCAATGTTCCACAATTTTCCCGTTTTCTAGACGGAAGATGTCATACTGGGCATAGGCAACTCCACCAATCTGAGTCTGACCATAGCTAACCACATAGTTTCCTTGTCCTAAGAGTTGGAAAACAAAGTCAAAAGTGGTCTTTACTTATAAACAGCTAATTTGCTCCATTTTAAACCTCATTTTCCTCCTCTTTCAGATTAGCCAAAATTCTTTCTTGAAAGGCTTCAAACTGACGAATTTCTTCCTCTGAAAATCCTTTGTAAAAGATCGTATCCAATTTCTGACTGACACGATGCCCCACTTCTTTCTGAGACTGGCCCAACTCTGTTAAAACCAAATACTTCTTACGCTTATCTTTTCCACATGGACTAATAGTTACAAGATTTTGTTCCTCTAGCTTTTTAATCATCGTCGTCAGTGTATTATTAGCAAGCCCAGTTTCCAGAGCAATATCTGTCGCAGTTGCGCAGCCAGTTTTACTATTCCATAAAACCGCTAAAATCTTGCCCTGTTCACTCCGATAAAGAGCTTCAGGATCTTGGCTCAGTAACTTTTGAAAAATCCGCCCATTCAATAAACGAATATGATGGGCTACCAAATGACTATCCTTCATAACACCTCCAATTTATTTCGATATCGAAAAGAATAAAACAATTGTAACACTCATCGTTCTAACTGTCAACTATTTCGATTTGGAAATAATTTTTCCCAGTAAAAAAATCTCCTACCCAAGATAGAAGATTTTAATCTTATAAACTTAATCCGTCATGTCCGATACCAAAGTTCGATGCTCCAACGGAATACTGCACATAACTAGTAAGAAAATGAAACCTGACTGAATCCAGAAGAGGGCCAAGTCAAAAATTCCATGTACAGCAACCACTGTAAGGAAAGACAGATAAAGACCGATAATCGGACGTTTCCCCGACTCCTGACTCATATCCATCATCAATCGAACAGGAGCAACAGAAGACAAAACTAATAAAATAGTCCCCACAATTCCGTAACTCAGAATCGTATCGATATATAGACTGTGAGCATGTTCATGATAAGGAGCATTTATCCTAGGATAAGAGTGCATGTAGGTCAATGGCCCCTCACCCCAAAAAGGATTTTGCTTAAACAAGGCCATCCCAGCATCCCAGATAGAAATGCGCTCTTCCATAGAAGAATCCAAAGTCCCCATCCGAACTCCCAAATCACTAGAAAAGAGGAAACTCAAGCCAATCGCGAAGACCCCAATACTAAGCCAAAAGGCCTTCCAGTTTTTAATGGTCGTAAAGAGATAGATGATTGCTCCAGCGATAATAGCAGGAAAGGCAGTTCGATTTTGAGTAAAGTTCAAACCAAAGAGATTCACAAAGCCTGCAATCACACAGAATACTTTCAACCAATTCAACTTGGTCGTTGTAAACAGATAGAAGGCAATCATGATACAGAAACAACAAATAATTCCATAATAATTAGGATTAAAGAAGGTCACTTCTGCTCTATTCTGATGCCAGACCTGCATATTGGGTGAAAGAAAAGCATAGTTGAATTTCTTCACAATTTGGAAATGCTCTAAACTCGCAAAAGCAGCTGACAATACACTACCAAATAAGACGAGCTGCAAAATCAAGCGAAAGAATTTATGTGATAAAATCGACTGATAGTGCAAAAAGAAAATAGTAAAAAGAAAAATTCCTACCGAAGCCACAACTCCCATCCAATTTTGTGCAAAAACGGATATAACAGTACTATAGCCAAGAAAAAGAAGCAGCATCGGATGCTCCCCCATTTTCTGAAGAATACTTTTCATATCCCCTGTAAAAATTAAACTGATAATATATAAACAGAATACAACTACAAAAAGATAAAAGGGTAAAAAGATACTCAGGATAATTCCCAATAAAATCAGCTCTTTACTAGACAACCCTTTCAGCTTTTCAATAAAGCCTATTGATTTCAAAATGAATCCTTTCTCTCCAAATCAATTGATTCAGATAATAGTAAGCTACCCTATATTGTACCACTTTTTTAGCAATTTGAAAACAAAGGAAACGTTTTCTAAAATAAAAACCCTATTTTATCAACCATATCAAGGCTTCAAAATGTTACTTCAATTCCGTTCTCAATTACCCGATAAGTCTGATTTTGCAAATCAATTTCTGCTACTGCTGTTACGGACTTATCTTTATTTTGACGTTTGATTACAATGCTGTGGGCTGTTGGTGTTTTAACGTCAATAGTTCCTTCTAAATCAAATGCTTCTGAACGATTACGGAAAGAAAATAGATTGAGAAGGGCCTTCACTACAGGACGTTGGACTTCTTCTGCTATTTCCTCATTGCTATAGTAATGACGATTAATATTTCGACCTTCTTTGGTTTCTTCTAATAATTCCAGGTCATTCTTTCCTGCTAGTAGACCCACATAGTAGACTTGGGGAATACCTGGGGCAAAAGCTTGAATCAGACGGGCAAGGAAATACTTGACATCATCATCTCCAAGCGCAGAATAGTAGGTTGAATTGATTTGGTAGATATCTAGATTGTTATACTCTGCACTGGAGTACTTACGTTTGACATTCGCTCCAACCTTATAGAGCTCATTTGAAGCATAGTCAATTTCTTCATCGGTCAGGATATCCTTGACATCCACCACTCCAATCCCATCATGGGTATCTAGTGTCGTAAATTGCTTCATCGGGCTCATCTTTAACCACTTGGCTAAGCGCTCTGTTCTGGAACTGTAAAGAGTATAAAGAGTCACCATTGGAAGGGCAAAATCATAAACATAGTAATCATGATCCGCTATTTTAAACTGAATAGAATAATGTTCATGAATCTCAGGTAAGAGCTCTGTCCCATACTCAGCAGCGATATCTCGGACTTTATCCAACAAATCCCAAATATCTGGTTCCACAAAGAAATCATTGGTATCCAACTTCTTCACTGCATAAGCAAAGGCGTCTAGACGAATCAAATCACACCCGTTACTTGCCAAGTGCTGAATGGTCTTACGGATAAATTCCATCGTTACTTCTTTGGTCACATCAAGATCAATCTGCTCCTCACCAAAGGTATTCCACAAATGTTCCACTGAACCATCTTCAAACACAATCTCTTGCTTTGGTGCACGATCCTTACGCTTGTAAATTAAATCCACATCAGCTTGTGTCGGACGATTTTCTGGCCAAAACTTGTCCCAGTTTAAAAAGAGATCTTTAAACTCACTAGCTTCATGTTTTTCTTGATAGTCCTTATAATACTTAGATTGACGAGAAATATGGTTAATCATAAAGTCAAACATAAGATAATATTTCTCACCTAAACGCTTAACATCCTCCCAATCACCAAACGCTGGATCCACTTCGTCATAGTCAACCGGTGCAAATCCACGATCACCTGTTGACGGGAAAAATGGTAGAAGGTGAACTCCCCCAATAGCATCCCCAAAATGCTCTTCCAAATTCGTATATAGATCTTTAAGATTATTTCCAAGACTATCAGAATAGGTAATCAACATGGTTTTATTTTGAATTGGCATAATTACTCTCCTTTTTTAATTGAAGCCAAGTCTCGTATGACCTGGCTTCGTAAATAAAAAATATTTTAAAATTTTTGTTCACATTGAACTCGTATTAATATAGATTGCAAGCAACTAAGTACTACTTTCTTGTTTTCTACATAGAATTGTCAACAAGCTGAACTGTTCCTCTGTATCAGGAATTATAGACTCCCTAAGCATTTTCTTACTTCACTGCCCCGTTGCTCATTCCCGAAATAATATGTTTTTGGAAGATGAGGTAGACAATGGTTATCGTTACAATTCCCACAATATAGGATGCAAAGCTTGGCCCATAGTCATTAAAGTACTGACCTTGGTAGTTGTACTGGAAGAGAGGCAAAGTCCACATCTTGGAATCCTTATTCAGAATCAACAGTGGCAACATAAAGTCATTCCAGAACCATAGTGCATTGATAATCAAGGTTGTAGCATGCATTGGTTTCAGCATTGGAAAGATGATTCGACGGTAAGTTGTAAATCGATCAGCCCCATCAATTTCCGCAGCTTCATCCAAACTATCTGGTACACTGATTTTAATATAACCAACATACAAGAAGAGAGTCTGTGGAATTGCATAAGTTAGATAGAGTAGTACCAACCCCCACATATTTGCCAGGCCGAGTTTGCTCATCATAACTGTGATAGGAATCATAATCACCTGAAATGGAACAAATATCCCTAAGATCAAGAGCGAATACATAATTGCAAAGGCTTTTTTCTTGGACATATTTCGAGCAATGGAATAAGCTGCAGCTGGTATAAAGAAAGCTACTACAATCAAAGATAACACAGTAATAACAGCTGAATTCCAGAAATAGCCTCCAATTCCATCCGAAATCAATCGTTCATAATTACTTAAGGTAAAAGGGTTGGGCAAACTAAAGAAATGATTCATGATATCCTTGGTTGTCTTGAAGGAACTGAAAACCGTTACCAACAAAGGAACAAGTATAAGAATACCACCTACTATCAAGAGGACATATTTCCAAAACTGATTCAATTTTTCTTCTTTTTTCATGTGTAGGACTCCTCTATTAGATTTCAAATTTCTTTGATAGCTTGATTTGGATAAGAGAAACAATTCCAATAATTAAGAATAAAATCAAGGCAATTGCATTCGCATATCCATATTGATTACTCTTGAAAGCATAGTTGTAGACTAAAAGTCCAAGAGACGTTGTAGCATTATTAGGACCACCACTCGTCAACGCAAAAATCTGGTCAAAGGCTGTCAAACCGGACTTAAGAGCCAGGATAAAAACCATAGAAACCGTTGGCAATAAATATGGTAATTCAATCTTCCAAAAAGTTTGTTTGCTTGTTGCACCATCAATTGATGCTGCCTCCAAAATATCACTTGGAATACTCTGAAGACCAGCAAGAAAGAGAATAATTGGCATTGCTACTCCTTGCCATAGAAGAACAAAAATAGTTGCCACTACCGCTCCGATTGGTGTTCCTAATAGACTCTCTTGTAAAAAACCAATTCCTAAAATTCTTCCAATCGTTGGAAGCCCATAGTTGAAGAATTGTTTAAAAATCAAGGATACTGTCAAACCAGATAAAACAGCCGGGAAAAAGAACCAAGCTCTAAAGAAGGTCTGCCCCTTCATCTTAGAATTTAAGGCTCGTGCCACAACCATCCCAATCGTAATCTCTCCAATAATCAATGCCAGAGTTAAAATCAAAGTAAAAGCAATGGCTGTGAAGAATTTCCCATCAATCATCAGCAATTTGTAGTTATTCAGACCAACAAATTTATAATTATAGGTCAATCCAGTCCAGTTAGTCAAACTATAGAAAGCACCTTGTACCATCGGAAAGTAAAAGAAGATAGCTTGTAATGCAAGCGGGATGAGCAAAAAAGTCCAACCCCAGTATTTATTTAAAATTTTTCGAATAGCCATATCATCTTAACTCCTATTCTAGTCCAAATCTGCCTTCATTGGATTAAAGAAAGCATTGAGATTGTTTGCCATATTTTTCAGATTTTTATCCATCAAGTAACCTGCACTTAGATTGAAAAAATCTTCTTCAGAATTCCAGTGTTGGCCCAACCAAACATAATGTTTATCCGTAAATGCTAGTTTAGAAATCTCTGCAAGTGCTGAATCTTCTTTTTCCTGTACACCTTTCACCGCAACTGGTGATCCATCCACATCATAATATGCTTGCATAGCTTTTGAACTAGTCATATAGCTGATAAATTCTTCGGTTTCTTTAGGATGTTTGGTAGTAGCTGAAGTTGATAATGCCATGTCCCCTGCACCAACAGTGACTTCTTTTCCTACTTCTTCTCCTGGGAAGGCAAACATCCCCACATCAAATTTTGGATCCTGTTGATTAATTGCCGCTAATGCCCATGATCCTTGTGGCATCATCAAGGCTTTTTCATTCGAGAATGCTACCACCGCATCATTATAAGAGGCACCACGCCATCCATCTTGAGCATTGTCTGCCAACAAATCTAGTCGTTCTGCATCTGCTTTTAAAATAGCATCATCTACAGAAATAGCATTTGGTTTTGAAAAGCGAAGATAGTTATTAGCTGCGTCTCCACTGCCTGTAATAGTAATGAGAGAAAGTTGGTGATAACCGTTTAATGTCCATCCTTCATTGCCTGCAACTGCAAACGGAGAATTCCCACTATCTTTTATCTTTTTAACAATCTCTTGAAACTCTTTAAAAGTCTTCGGTTCCTCAAGTCCTAATTCTTTAAATTTTGTTTTATTGTAATAGATTCCATAAAGGTTAGCAGTTAAAGGCACACTATAAATCTTATTATTGATTGCATACTTTTCTGCATAGTCATTCTTAATATTCTCAAGATAAGATTTCCCTGTCATATCTGTAAAGTAACCTGCTTTTGCCCACTCCTGAAAATCCATATTTTGAGGATAGATATTAACAATATCTGGAACATCTCCTGATAAAATCCGAGTCTTCAGAACAATTCCAGCTGCCGGAACAGTCGTCAGTTTTACATCAATAGTGGGATGATCCTTTTCAAAATTATCTACAATTTTTTGCAAAGTATCCGCCATTTCGGTCTTCTGGTTAAAAAATTCAATCGTTACCTTTCCATCAGTCGATTGATTATTCTGACCACAAGCTGTTAGACCTAGTAAACTAGCACCAGCGACTAAAAGAAAACCTGCTTTCTTATACCATTTCATTGGAAAGCCTCCTTTATAAATTTATACACCTTTATTATAGTCTTCTAAAAATATACTGTTTACTCAAAAAATCTCCCTGGGATAAGATAACAGTTAAACCTGCATACATGAGTTCTGCACCTGAGTAAACTTCGCCATTTTCCTGTAATTCATACAGTCCCTCTTCATCCAAATCTTTTAACTTTAAAGTTGTTTCCATGGTCTCTACAACTGATAAAACGCGAACGTAGGTTACAATCGTTTGATTTTTGTAATTAAATTGTACAGCTGCTTCATTGGATGCAGTATCAGGATTAATTAGTCTATACTGTTGTCCTAACTGAACTACCGGTCGTAATTCTTTATACAAGTTCACCTGATTAGCAATCTCATCTTTCTCTTCATCTAATAAACTTGTCAAATCAAGCTCATATCCCAAATTTCCCATCATTGCTACATGTCCACGTGTTTCTAATGGTGTCATTCGTCCCATCTGATGATTCGGTACTGCTGAAACATGAGCCCCCATAGAAATGGTTGGATAGAGATAGGATGAACCGTATTGAATTGGTAAACGTGCAATAGCATCAGTATTATCACTAGCCCAGACTTGTGGGAAATAACGCATCATACCAAGATCATTTCGTCCACCGCCACCAGAGCAGGACTCAAAGAGAATATGGCTGTGCTTCTCTGTCAGATAAGAAACGAGTTCGTAAAGCCCCAGCATGTACTGATGAGATTGCATCTTTGTCTCTAGATAAGTTAATCCATTCCCTAGCTTAGTCATATTACGATTCATATCCCATTTAATGTAATCAATCTCATGATAAGATAGGAGTTCATCTAAAACATTTTTCAAATATTCTACTACCTGAGGATTGGCAAGATTAAGTACTAATTGATTTCTAGAATAGGTATGTTCATATCCTGGAACCTGAATAGCCCAGTCAGGATGTTTACGATACAAATCGCTATCTACAGAAATCATCTCAGGTTCTAACCAAAGCCCAAACTGCAAACCTCTTTCATGGATAGCTGAAATCAGACTTTCTAGACTTCCACCCAGTTTTTTCTCATTAACAACCCAATCACCTAAAGCACGATTATCATCAAAACGATTGCCAAACCAACCATCATCTAATACAAAAAGTTCAATGCCAACTTTCTTAGCTTCATCTGCTAACTCTAACAGTTTTTCTCTCTGAAAATCAAAGTAAGTAGCTTCCCAGTTATTAATTAGAATTGGGCGTTCTTTTGTAAAAAATTTACTTGGCATAATGTGCTTCAGTATAAAATTCTGACTTTCATGACTAACACCAGTTAATCCCTTATCTGAATAGGTCATTAAAGCTACTGGTGTTTCGAAGTTTCCCTCAGGGTCTAACTTCCAAGAAAAATTTTCCGGATTAATTCCAATAGCCAGCCGAACTTCATTCAATTGATTCTTTTGAACAAAAGCTTCAAAGTTTCCACTATACATTAGTTGAATAGCAAACACATTTCCAGCATCCTCTGTGACTCCTTGATCACATAAGAGAAGAGCTGGTGTTTGAGCATGCCCAGAAGCCCCACGGTTCGAACTAATCGAAAAGATTCCTTGTTCTACCTGTTGACGTCTGACAGTCTTTTCACGAGCATAAGCACCCTGCAGAGTTACGATTTCGTAATCTGCAGCTGGAACATCAGCCATAAAAGAAAAATCTTTATGGATGACAACTTCCTGATTACTATTATTTTCCAATTTACTATAGCTAGCAATTGTCGAATCATTATTAAAAGCAGTATAATACAAATTCAGACTAAGTTGAGCCTTAGAATCTTCTAACATTAAGGCAAGAGTCTCTGTACCATCCATGCTATGTGGAGAAGGTAAACCCTGTGGACCATTCTGACCTTTTAAAATCTTTGCTTCTACAAATCGAAAGTCTGTTACTTCAGTTGCATCATGCTGAAACTGTAAAGTTGGTTTTCTAAAGTCACCCAAACCATGTTGTCCAAAAATTTGACGTTGAGTATCTAAACTAAAGGTTCGATTAGTAGCCGTTGGATTTCCTGAAAAGGCATGGTCTCGTTCATAAACACTGTTGGAACCTTTATAGTTCTTAATAGTCTTTCCTAAATGTTTCAAAAGTAAGTAGCCATTTCGATTTTCAATAATCAAACTTAGATTTTTACTCTCAACATAAAATAGATTATTCTCTATCCTAACTCCCATTTACTTCACCTCATCACTTTATTGACTATATTTTATCATCTGTAATCGCTTTCTAAAATAGAAAAATGTCTCAAGAATATGGTAAAATGTTAGGTAGGAGGTGGCACATGCTAGTTTTTTCAGAATACCAGACTGGAACAATTGACCTTTCCCTAAGCTTTTATGGATATGAGGAATGCAAACCTAATTACTCTTTTGGTCCAGCAATTCGAGATACATACGTCCTACATTACATTACCAAAGGACAAGGAAAATTTCATTACAAAGGTAAAATTGTTGATTTAAAAGAAGGAGATTTCTTTCTATTAAAACCAGAGGAACTAACCTTTTATCAAGCAGATAGTAAAGAACCTTGGGCCTACTACTGGTTAGGAATCACTGGAGGGAAAGCTCCTGACTATTTTGCTCTTTCTCAAATTTCTGATCAATCCTATCTCATCCAATCTGAAACTTGTCATACCCAGACCACTGCAAAACTCATCTCAGATATTGTCCACTTCGCTCAGATTACCAAATCAAATGAATTAGCTCAACTCCATATCATGGGACAACTCCATGAACTGATGTTTCATCTGGGAACTATTGCTCCCAATCAGAAAAAAAAGAATATTTCATCAACCTACCAACTCTATCTTGAATGCAAAAGATTAATTGATAGCCACTATCCTCAATCACTTACAATTCAAGATTTAGCAAAAGAACTATCCATTCACAGAAGCTACTTATCAAGCGTATTCAAAGAATTTAACACCTTATCCCCCAAAGAATACCTACTATACGTTCGAATGTATCGAGCTAAACAACTTCTCGAAAATACCCAAGAGTCAATCAAGGTAATTGCATACTCGGTAGGCTTTTCAGATCCACTACATTTTTCTAAAGCTTATAAACAATACTTTAATCAGACTCCAAGTCAAACAAGAAAAGAATATTCTCAACACCAACTAGTGAGAAAGGAAACACTATGAAATCCTACCAAGCCGTCTACCAAATTCTAGCTAAAAAAAACGATTATATCAGCGGAGAAAAGATTGCAGAAGAACTATCACTGACCCGAACATCAATTTGGAAAGCCATCAAACGTTTAGAACAAGAAGGCATTGAAATTGATAGTATCAAAAACAAAGGCTATAAACTGGTAAATGGAGACCTTATTCTTCCAGAGATTCTAGAAGAAAATCTTCCAATTAAAGTCAGTTTTAAACCCGAAACAAAATCAACACAACTGGATGCAAAAGAAGCAATTGATTTAGGGAATGAAGCAAACACCCTCTATCTAGCTTCCTATCAAACATCTGGCCGAGGCCGTTTTCAACGTTCTTTCTACTCACCACAAGGTGGCATTTATATGACCCTCCATCTTAAACCAAATCTTCCCTATGACAAATTACCATCCTACACACTACTTGTAGCAGGAGCTGTCTACAAAGCCATTAAGAACCTAACTTTAATAGATGTCGACATAAAATGGGTCAATGATATCTACCTAAACAATCATAAAATTGGAGGAATCCTTACTGAGGCAATGACGTCTGTAGAAACTGGCTTAGTCACAGATATCATTATTGGAGTAGGAATCAACTTTGCTATCAAAGACTTCCCTCAAGAATTAAAAGAAAAAGCTGCTAGTTTATTTAAAGTACCAGCACCTATAACAAGAAATGAATTAATCATAGAGATCTGGCGTGCTTTCTTCGAAACACCTGCAGAAGAGCTATTATACCTATACAAAAAACAGTCCTTCGTTCTAGGAAAAGAAGTTACTTTCACACTAGATCAAAAAGACCACAAGGGACTTGCTAAAGACATCTCTGAAAGTGGTAAACTTTTAGTTCAATGTGATAAAGGAAAAGAAATTTGGCTAAATAGCGGAGAAATTTCACTCAAGGGTTGGAAGTAATAATAAACTAGCACAACCATAAAATCGACAATATATAAAGATTTTAGCTTTTCTTCAACCCACTACAGTTGACAAAGAGCGCAAAAAAACTTCAGATAAGTAATCCAATTAAGTTTTACAAATCTGAAGTTTTTATTCTACTATTCTTAAAAATACAAAAAAAGAGTCATAAACTCTCAATGAAACGGAGAATAAGGGATTCGAACCCTTGCGCCAGTTACCCGACCTAACGATTTAGCAAACCGTCCTCTTCAGCCTCTTGAGTAATTCTCCTATTAATGGGCACGAGTGGACTCGAACCACCGACCTCACGCTTATCAGGCGTGCGCTCTAACCACCTGAGCTACGCGCCCAAGTTAAAAACTTGGTAATCTAATTTGAACAAAGTTCAAAGCGGGTGACGAGAATCGAACTCGCGACAACAGCTTGGAAGGCTGTAGTTTTACCACTAAACTACACCCGCATACATACTATTAATAAAAATGGCGCGAGACGGAATCGAACCGCCGACACATGGAGCTTCAATCCATTGCTCTACCAACTGAGCTACCGAGCCTTATTGCGGGAGCAGGATTTGAACCTACGACCTTCGGGTTATGAGCCCGACGAGCTACCGAGCTGCTCCATCCCGCGTTAATATAAAAGGAGGATGTGGGATTCGAACCCACGCACGCTTTTACACGCCTGACGGTTTTCAAGACCGTTCCCTTCAGCCGGACTTGGGTAATCCTCCATACTATTTAAATGGACCTTGTAGGACTTGAACCTACGACCACTCGGTTATGAGCCGAGAGCTCTAACCAGCTGAGCTAAAGGTCCAACAAGATCATTATAGCGGCGAAGGGGATCGAACCCCCGACCTCCCGGGTATGAACCGGACGCTCTAGCCAGCTGAGCTACACCGCCATATATCGGGAAGACAGGATTCGAACCTGCGACACCTTGGTCCCAAACCAAGTACTCTACCAAGCTGAGCTACTTCCCGAGTTAAATAGAAAAATGCACCCTAGAGGAGTCGAACCTCTAACCGCCTGATTCGTAGTCAGGTACTCTATCCAGTTGAGCTAAGGGTGCTCATTATATTATGCCGAGGACCGGAATCGAACCGGTACGATCGTTACCAATCGCAGGATTTTAAGTCCTGTGCGTCTGCCAGTTCCGCCACCCCGGCCTCTCTAAGCGAACGACGGGATTCGAACCCGCGACCCCCACCTTGGCAAGGTGGTGTTCTACCACTGAACTACGTTCGCACTGTTTTCTTCTATCTAAAAATGCCGGCTACATGACTTGAACACGCGACCCTCTGATTACAAATCAGATGCTCTACCAACTGAGCTAAGCCGGCTCATTTATTATATCTTAATGCGGGTTAAGGGACTTGAACCCCCACGCCGTTAAGCGCCAGATCCTAAATCTGGTGCGTCTGCCAATTCCGCCAAACCCGCACATATGACCCGTACTGGGCTCGAACCAGTGACCCATTGATTAAAAGTCAATTGCTCTACCAACTGAGCTAACGAGTCTAAAATAACTTACGTTATTCTAACGGTCCCGACGGGAATCGAACCCGCGATCTTCGCCGTGACAGGGCGACGTGATAACCGCTACACTACGGGACCTATGGGAGTTAACGGGATCGAACCGCTGACCCTCTGCTTGTAAGGCAGATGCTCTCCCAGCTGAGCTAAACTCCCTAGAGCTAAGCGACTTCCATATCTCACAGGGGGCAACCCCCAACTACTTCCGGCGTTCTAGGGCTTAACTTCTGTGTTCGGCATGGGTACAGGTGTAT
>NZ_NCVN01000027.1:0-26581 GCF_002096925.1 Streptococcus mitis
CGTCAATAAACAGACAATCTAAGGTCACTAACTCTTCCATTTTTAAATGAAGATTGAGGTCCATGAAAAGATTACGTATGAGTTCTTCCATCCCTTCAGCGACTCGAAAACGATTGATGGTGCGATAGCTGACAACCAACGGTCCTGTTAGGTATTGCATAGCGAGATTTTCAATCATCATTTTTTCGATTTTTCGTCCAGAGAAAATCCCTTGTGGATAGGCAAATAGAAGAGTAGCTATAAGCATTTTAGGGTGATAAGACGGACGAGCAAAGGCATGATAGAAGGCGTGGAAGTGACAATCTTCCAAGGTATTCATCACTTTTTCAATAGTAAAGACGAGATGGTCCTGTGGAAAGAAAGAACTGATTTCTAGTGGTAAAGTTGTTTGATTTGTGTTGTAGTGAATATGCATGGGATAGCCTTTCTAAATGGTTTATTGTGCAATTCTATTTTACCAAGACTATCGCAACCATGCAAAAAAGCAACGGCAAATCCGTTGCTTTTTTTGGAAATAAGGGACTATTGTCCCAGGCTCCTTTTATCAAAAAATTAAGAAATGAGCATATTTCTTTCCTTGTTTAGCGGAATTGGTTATAATATACGGTACAAAGGAATGAATGAATATGTATCGTGTTATAGAAATGTACGGAGATTTTGAACCTTGGTGGTTTATAGAAGGTTGGGAAGAAGATATTGTAGCAAGTAGAAAATTTGACCAGTATTATGATGCTCTCAAATACTACAAAACTTGCTGGTTTAGATTGGAACAAGAATCCCCTCTTTATAAAAGTAGAAGTGACTTGATGACTATTTTTTGGGATCCAGAAGACCAACGCTGGTGTGATGAATGTGATGAGTATTTACAACAATACCATTCTTTAGCTCTTTTGCAGGATGAGCAGGTTATCCCAGATGAAAAATTACGTCCAGGCTATGAAAAACAAACAGGTAAGGAAAGGCACCGTTCTTGCCGTATGAAATTAAAATAGAGAAAAAGTAACTTTTTGGAGTTGCTTTTTTTATTTTTCCAAATCTTTGCGAATAGTATAGGTGAGGAGGTAAGTATGGTTCAAGAAATTGCACAAGAAATCATTCGCTCGGCCCGGAAAAAAGGGGCGCAGGATATTTATTTTGTCCCTAAGCTAGACGCTTATGAGCTTCATATGAGGGTCGGAGACGAGCGCTGTAAAATCGGTTGTTATGATTTTGAAAAGTTTGCGGCCGTTATCAGTCACTTTAAGTTTGTAGCTGGTATGAATGTTGGAGAAAAGCGACGTAGTCAACTTGGTTCCTGCGATTATGCCTATGACCAGAAGATGGCGTCCCTACGTTTATCTACCGTAGGCGATTATCGAGGGTATGAGAGTTTAGTTATTCGTTTGTTGCATGATGAGAAGCAGGACTTGCATTTTTGGTTTCAGGATATTGAAGAATTAGGCAAGCAGTACAGACAACGGGGACTTTATCTTTTTGCTGGTCCAGTCGGAAGTGGCAAGACAACCTTGATGCATGAATTAGCTAAGTCCCTTTTTAAGGGGCAACAAGTTATGTCCATCGAAGATCCTGTAGAAATCAAGCAGGACGACATGCTCCAGTTGCAGTTGAATGAGGCGATTGGGCTAACCTATGAAAATCTTATCAAGCTTTCCTTACGTCATCGTCCTGATCTCTTGATTATCGGAGAAATTCGGGACAGCGAGACGGCGCGTGCAGTAGTTAGAGCTAGTTTGACAGGTGCGACAGTCTTTTCAACCATTCATGCCAAGAGTATTCGAGGTGTTTATGAGCGCCTGTTGGAGTTGGGTGTGAGTGAGGAGGAATTGGCAGTCGTTCTGCAGGGAGTCTGCTATCAGAGATTAATCGGGGGAGGAGGAATCGTTGACTTTGCAAACAAAGACTATCAAGAACACCAGCCAACTAGCTGGAATGAACAGATTGACCAACTTCTTAAAGACGGACATATCACAAGTCTTCAGGCTGAAACGGAAAAAATTAGCTACAGCTAAGCAAAAAAATATCATCACCTTGTTTAACAATCTCTTTTCCAGCGGTTTTCATCTGGTGGAGACCATCTCCTTTTTAGATAGGAGTGCATTATTGGACAAGCAGTGTGTGACCCAGATGCGCACGGGCTTGTCTCAGGGGAAATCATTCTCAGAAATGATGGAAAGTTTAGGTTTTTCAAGTGCCATTGTCACTCAGTTATCCCTAGCTGAAGTCCATGGGAATCTTCACCTGAGTTTGGGAAAGATAGAAGAGTATCTAGATAATCTGGCCAAGGTCAAGAAAAAACTAATTGAGGTAGCGACCTATCCCTTGATTTTGCTGGGTTTTCTTCTTTTAATCATGCTGGGGCTACGGAACTACCTACTACCACAACTGGATAGTAGCAATATTGCCACTCAAATCATTGGCAATCTACCACAAATTTTTCTAGTAATGGTAGGGTTTGTTTCAGTAGGTGTCCTTTTAGCACTAACTTTTTATAAAAGAAGTTCTAAGATGCGCGTCTTTTCTATCTTAGCACGCCTTCCCTTTCTTGGAATCTTTGTGCAGACCTATTTGACAGCCTATTATGCGCGTGAGTGGGGGAATATGATTTCGCAGGGAATGGAGCTGACGCAGATTTTTCAGATCATGCAGGAACAAGGTTCCCAACTCTTTAAAGAAATCGGTCGAGACCTAGCTCAATCCTTACAAAATGGTTGCGAATTTTCTCAAACCATAGAAACCTATCCTTTCTTTAAAAAGGAGTTGAGTCTCATCATCGAGTATGGGGAAGTCAAGTCCAAGCTGGGGAGTGAGTTGGAAATCTATGCTGAAAAAACTTGGGAAGCCTTTTTTACCCGAGTCAACCGCACCATGAATTTGGTGCAGCCGCTGGTTTTTATTTTTGTGGCTCTGATTATCGTTTTACTTTATGCGGCAATGCTCATGCCCATGTATCAAAATATGGAGGTAAATTTTTAACATGAAAAAAATGATGACATTCTTTAAAAAAGCGAAAGTGAAGGCTTTCACACTTGTGGAGATGTTGGTGGTCTTGCTGATTATCAGCGTACTTCTCTTGCTCTTTGTGCCTAATTTGACCAAGCAAAAAGAAGCAGTTAACGACAAAGGAAAAGCAGCTGTTGTGAAGGTGGTAGAAAGCCAGGCAGAGCTTTATAGCTTAGATAAAAATGAAGAGGCTAGCCTAAGCAAGTTACAAGCAGATGGGCGAATCACAGAAGAGCAGGCTAAAGCCTATAATGAATACTATACAAAAAATGGAGGAAAAAATCGTACAGTCAATGATTAAGGCATTTACCATGCTGGAAAGTCTCTTGGTTTTGGGTCTTGTGAGTATCCTTGCCTTGGCTTTGTCAGGTTCTGTTCAGTCTAGTTTTGCGGCAGTAGAGGAGCAGATTTTCTTTATGGAGTTTGAAGAACTCTATCGGGAAACTCAAAAACGCAGTGTAGCCAGTCAGCAAAAGACTAGTCTAAACTTAGATGGGCAGACGATCAGTAATGGCAGTCAAAAGTTGACAGTTCCTAAAGGAATTCAGGTACCATCAGGACAAAGTATTACATTTGATCGAGCTGGGGGCAATTCGTCCCTGGCTAAGGTTGAATTTCAGACCAGCAAAGGAGCGATTCGTTATCAATTATATCTAGGAAATGGAAAAATTAAACGCATTAAGGAAACAAAAAATTAGGGCAGTAATTTTACTAGAAGCAGTAGTTGCTCTAGCTATCTTTGCCAGTATTGCTACCCTTCTTTTGGGACAAATTCAAAAGAATAGGCAAGAAGAAGCAAAAATCTTGCAGAAAGAAGAAGTTGTGCGTGTAGCTAAGATGGCACTGCAGACAGGTCAAAATCAGGTAAACGTAAACGGAGTTGAGATTCAGGTATTTTCTAATGAAAAGGGATTGGAGGTCTACCATGGTTCAGAACAGTTGTTGGCTATCAAGGAGCCATAAAATCAAGGCTTTTACCCTGTTAGAATCCCTGATTGCCCTCATTGTCATCAGTGGAAGTTTACTTCTCTTTCAAGCCATGAGTCAGCTCCTCATTTCAGAAGTTCGTTATCAGCAGCAAAGTGAGCAAAAGGAGTGGCTCCTATTTGTGGACCAGTTGGAGGCAGAATTAGACCGTTCGCAGTTCGAAAAAGTGGAGGGCAATCGACTCTATATGAAGCAGGATGGCAAGGATATCGCTATAGGTAAGTCAAAATCGGATGATTTTCGGAAAACCGATGCCAGTGGACGAGGCTATCAGCCTATGGTTTATGGCCTCAAATCAGCTCAGATTACAGAGGAGAATAAACTGGTTCGCTTTCATTTTCAGTTCCAAAAAGGCTTAGAAAGGGAGTTCATCTATCGTGTGGAAAAAGAAAAAAGTTAAGGCAGGAGTCCTCCTCTATGCGGTAAGCATAGCAGCTATCTTTAGTCTCTTGTTACAATTTTACTTGAACCGACAAGTCGCCCACTATCAAGACTATGCTTTAAATAAAGAAAAGTTGGTTGCTTTTGCCATGGCCAAGCGAACCAAAGATAAGGTTGATAAGGAAAGTGGGGAACAGGCCTTTAATATGGGTCAGGTGAGTTATCAAAATAAGAAAACAAGCTTAGTGACAAGGATTCGTA
This sequence comes from Streptococcus mitis, assembly GCF_002096925.1. Taxonomy (GTDB): domain Bacteria; phylum Bacillota; class Bacilli; order Lactobacillales; family Streptococcaceae; genus Streptococcus; species Streptococcus mitis_AF. The sequence continues at coordinate 4,630 of NZ_NCVN01000027.1, forward strand.
CGCCTAAGAGCCAATATGAGTTCATCTTTCCTTCCGTCAAAATAAAAGAAGAGAAAACGGATAAAAAGGAAGAGGTAGCGACCGATTCAAGTGATCAAGCAGAGAAGAAAAAAACAGAAGAGAAGGTTGAAAAGAAAGAGAATTCCTAGCCAACCAAGCTACTTTGTGCTAAACTAAAAATATGAAACATGATTTTAACCATAAAGCAGAAACTTTTGATTCCCCTAAAAACATTTTCCTTGCAAACTTGGTTTGTCAAGCAGTCGAGAAACAGATTGATCTTCTATCAGACAAAGAAATTTTGGATTTCGGTGGAGGGACGGGTCTACTATCCTTACCCCTAGCCAAGCAGGCCAAGTCTGTAACATTGGTGGATATTTCGGAGAAAATGATGGAGCAAGCTCGTTTGAAAGCGGAGCAGCAAGACATCAAGAATATCCAGTTTTTGGAGCAAGATTTACTGGAAAGACCCTTGGAGAAAGAGTTTGATCTCATTGTTGTTTGTCGTGTTCTTCATCATATGCCTGATTTGGATGCGGCTCTCTCACTGTTTCATCAACATCTGAGAGAAAACGGACAACTTTTACTTGCTGATTTTACCAAGACAGAAGCTAACCATCACGGATTTGAATTGGTTGAACTAGAAAACAGGCTAATTCAGCACGGTTTTTCATCTGTGCATAGTCAGATCCTCTATAGCGCTGAAGACCTGTTTCAAGGAAATTACTCAGAACTCTTTTTAACAGTAGCCCAAAAATCACTCGCCTAGTCAGGGAGTGATTTTTCTATAAGGATGGAAAAAAGAAGGGAAATTTGATAAGATAGGAATATGGATTTTGAAAAAATTGAACAAGCTTATACGTATTTACTAGAGAATGTCCAAGTCATTCAAAGTGATTTGGCGACCAACTTTTATGACGCCCTAGTGGAGCAAAACAGCATCTATTTGGATGGTAAGACTGAACTAAATCAGGTCAAAGAGAATAATCAAGCCCTTAAGCGCTTAGCGCTTCGCAAAGAAGAGTGGCTCAAGACCTACCAGTTTCTCTTGATGAAGGCTGGGCAAACAGAACCCTTGCAGGCTAACCATCAGTTTACACCAGATGCTATTGCTTTACTTTTGGTGTTTATTGTGGAAGAGCTGTTTAGGGAGGAGGAAATTACTATCCTCGAAATGGGTTCTGGGATGGGAATTCTGGGCGCTACTTTCTTGACCTCGCTTGATAAAAAGGTGGATTACTTGGGAGTGGAAGTGGATGATTTGCTGATTGATTTGGCAGCAAGCATGGCAGATGTAATTGGTTTGCAGGCTGGTTTTGTCCAAGGAGATGCCGTTCGTCCACAAATGCTTAAAGAAAGCGATGTGGTCATCAGCGACTTGCCTGTCGGCTATTATCCTGATGATGCCGTTGCGTCGCGCCATCAAGTTGCTTCTAGTCAAGAACATACTTACGCCCATCACTTGCTCATGGAACAAGGACTTAAGTATCTCAAGTCAGACGGATATGCTATTTTTCTAGCTCCGAGTGATTTGTTGACCAGTCCTCAAAGTGATTTGTTGAAAGGATGGTTGAAAGAGGAGGCAAGTCTGACTGCCATGATTAGTTTGCCTGAAAATCTCTTTGCCAATGCCAAACAATCCAAGACGATTTTTATCCTACAGAAGAAAAATGAAATAGCAGTAGAGCCTTTTGTTTATCCACTTGCTAGCTTACAAGATGCAAGTGTTTTAATGAAATTTAAAGAAAATTTTCAAAAATGGACTCAAGGTACTGAAATATAAAATAGATTTTGTTATAATAGATGAAAACGCTTAAAAAGGGGTATCATGTTATGACAAAAACAATTGCAATCAATGCGGGAAGTTCAAGTTTGAAATGGCAACTTTATCAAATGCCAGAGGAAAAAGTTCTTGCTAAAGGTTTAATTGAACGGATTGGTTTGAAAGATTCTATTTCAACTGTAAAATTTGATGGCCGTTCTGAACAACAAATTTTGGATATCGAAAATCATACACAAGCTGTTAAAATTTTATTGGATGACTTGATTCGTTTCGATATTATCAAGGCTTATGACGAGATTACAGGTGTTGGACACCGTGTTGTTGCCGGTGGAGAATATTTCAAAGAATCAACAGTTGTTGAAGGAGATGTTTTAGAAAAAGTTGAAGAGTTGAGTTTGTTGGCTCCTCTCCACAATCCAGCCAATGCAGCAGGTGTTCGTGCCTTCAAGGAATTGTTGCCAGACATTACCAGTGTAGTTGTTTTTGATACTTCATTCCACACAACTATGCCAGAGAAAGCTTATCGCTACCCTCTACCAACAAAATATTACACAGAAAACAAGGTTCGTAAATATGGTGCCCACGGGACAAGTCACCAGTTTGTAGCAGGAGAAGCTGCAAAACTCTTGGGCCGTCCATTAGAAGACTTGAAATTGATTACTTGCCATATCGGTAATGGTGCTTCTATTACAGCAGTTAAGGGCGGTCAATCTGTTGATACTTCAATGGGATTCACTCCACTTGGTGGTGTGATGATGGGAACACGTACAGGAGATATTGACCCAGCTATCATTCCTTACTTAATGCAATATACAGAGGACTTTAATACTCCTGAGGACATTAGTCACGTCCTTAATCGTGAATCAGGACTAATGGGGGTTTCAGGTAAATCCAGTGATATGCGTGATGTCATTGCTGCTATGAAAGAAGGGGACCACGATGCCACTTTGGCTTATGAAATGTATGTTGACCGTATCCAAAAACATATCGGTCAATACCTTGCGGTCCTAAATGGAGCAGATGCTATTATCTTTACTGCAGGTATCGGTGAAAATGCTGCAAACGTACGTGAAGATGTTATTTCAGGTATCTCTTGGTTCGGCTGTGATGTTGACCCAGAGAAGAATGTCTTTGGTGTGACAGGAGATATCTCAACAGAGGCAGCGAAAATCCGTGTCTTGGTTATTCCAACAGATGAAGAATTGGTCATTGCCCGTGACGTTGAACGCTTGAAAAAATAACTAAAATTAGAAAAAATATTCAGTACAAGGAGTTGGAAAAGAGATTTTTCCAGCTTCTTTTTCTGATGGAAATGTCCAAAACCTTGCTATGATTGGCTTTTTTGAAAAATATGGTATAATAGTAGTAATTTAATAGATGGAGTTGAGTTTTGAAGAAAAACTTTCGTGTAAAAAGAGAGAAAGATTTTAAGGCGATTTTCAAGGAGGGGACAAGTTTTGCCAATCGCAAATTTGTTGTCTACCAACTAGAAAACCAGAAAAACCATTTTCGAGTAGGTCTATCAGTTAGCAAAAAACTGGGGAATGCCGTCACTAGAAATCAAATTAAGCGACGGATTCGGCATATTATCCAGAATGCAAAAGGGAGTCTGGCAGAAGATGTCGATTTTGTTGTCATTGCTCGAAAAGGGGTCGAAACCTTGGGATACGCAGAGATGGAGAAAAATCTACTCCACGTATTAAAATTATCAAAGATTTACCAGGAAGGAAATGGGAGTGAAAAAGAAACTACAGTTGACTAGTTTGCTAGGACTGTCTCTATTGATCATGACAGCATGTGCAACAAATGGGGCAACTAGCGATATCACAGCCGATTCGGCTGATTTTTGGAGTAAATTTGTTTACTTCTTTGCGGAAATTATTCGCTTTTTGTCGTTTGATATCAGTATCGGAGTGGGGATTATCCTCTTTACGGTCTTGATTCGTACAGTTCTCTTGCCAGTCTTTCAAGTGCAAATGGTGGCTTCTAGAAAAATGCAGGAAGCTCAACCACGTATTAAAGCGCTTCGAGAACAATATCCGGGTCGAGATATGGAAAGCAGAACCAAGCTAGAGCAGGAAATGCGTAAAGTCTTTAAAGAAATGGGTGTCAGACAGTCAGATTCTCTTTGGCCGATTTTGATTCAGATGCCGGTTATCTTGGCCTTGTTCCAAGCTCTATCAAGAGTTGACTTTTTAAAGACAGGTCATTTCTTATGGATTAACCTTGGTGGTGTGGATACAACCCTTGTTCTTCCGATTTTAGCAGCTGTATTTACCTTTTTAAGTACTTGGCTGTCTAATAAAGCCTTGTCTGAACGTAATGGCGCTACGACTGCGATGATGTATGGGATTCCAGTCTTAATTTTTATCTTTGCAGTTTATGCACCAGGTGGAGTTGCCCTCTACTGGACAGTGTCCAACGCTTATCAAGTCTTGCAAACCTATTTCTTGAACAATCCATTCAAGATTATTGCAGAGCGCGAGGCCGTAGTACAGGCACAAAAAGATTTGGAAAATAGAAAAAGAAAAGCCAAGAAAAAGGCTCAGAAAACGAAATAATAAGGAGGGATCTGGTAATGGTAGTATTTACGGGTTCAACTGTTGAAGAAGCAATCCAGAAAGGATTGAAAGAATTAGATATTCCAAGAATGAAGGCTCACATCAAAGTCATTTCTCGTGAAAAAAATGGATTTCTTGGTTTATTTGGTAAAAAACCAGCCCAAGTTGACATTGAAGCTATTAGTGAAACAACGGTCATTAAAGCTAATCAGCAGGCTGTCAAGGGTGTTCCTAAAGAAATTAATGAACAAAATGAACCGGTCAAAACAGTCAGTGAAGCAACCGTTGATTTGGGTCATGTTGTAGAAGCAATTAAAAAGATTGAAGAAGAAGGCCAAGGGGTTTCTGATGAAGTCAAGGCTGAAATCTTGAAAAATGAAAAACATGCAAGCACTATCTTAGAAGAAACTGGGCATATTGAGATTTTAAATGAATTACAGCTTGAAGAAGCTGGTTTCGGAGAAGAAGTAGAAACTCCTATTGTCGAGACTCAAGCTGAACAAACTGAAAGTCAAGAATTAGAAGATCTGGGCTTAAAAGTTGAACCGAGTTTTGACATTGAACAAGTAGCTACGGAAGTCACGACTTATGTCCAAACAATCATTGATGATATGGACGTTGAGGCGACGATTTCAAATGATTATAACCGTCGTAGCATCAATTTACAAATTGATACCAATGAGCCAGGTCGTATTATCGGTTACCATGGTAAAGTTTTGAAGGCCTTACAACTATTGGCTCAAAATTATCTTTACAACCGCTATTCAAGAACCTTCTACATTACTATTAATGTCAATGATTACGTTGAACATCGTGCAGAAGTCTTGCAGACCTATGCTCAAAAATTGGCGACTCGTGTTTTAGAAGAAGGACGTAGTCATCAAACAGATCCTATGTCAAATAGCGAACGCAAGATTATCCATCGCATTATTTCACGTATGGATGGCGTGACTAGTTACTCTGAGGGTGATGAGCCAAATCGCTATGTAGTTGTAGATACAGAATAAACAAAATCAGGGTTCTCCTGATTTTTTGCTAGCTGGAGGAGATTAAATTAATGTTGAATAAGATAAGAGACTATCTAGACTTTGCTGGTTTGCAGTACCGTAATCCGGATAAGTCTGGAGCAGAGCGAGAAAAAATGCTGGCATTTCGCCACAAAGGTCAAGAGGCCAGAAAGGCTTTTACAGAGCTAGCTAAAGCCTTTCAAGCAAGCCATCCAGAATGGCAACTCCAACAGACTAGCCAGTGGATGAATCAGGCGCAACGTTTGCGACCACACTTCTGGGCTTATCTACATCGTGAGGGGAAAGTGACAGAGCCAATGATGGCCTTACGTTTGTACGGAAGTTCTTCTGATTTTGGAGTCTCACTAGAAGTCAGTTTCATCGAGCGCAAGAAAGATGAGCAAACTCTAGGCAAGCAGGCCAAGGTTTTAGAAATTCCACCAGTAGAAGGGATTTATTATCTAGCCTACTCTGATGGTCAAAGTCAAAGATGGGAGGCGAACGAAGAAAATCGTCAGGTCTTAGTCGAGAAGATAGGCAGTCAAGAAATCCGAAAAGTGTTAGTTAAAGCAGATGTTGCTTTTATAGAAAATCAATCATTAGAAGTGATTTTAGAAAAATTAGATGAAGCTTATGAGCGCTTACTTCCCTACTATCAGGCGACTAGAGGATAGCAAATAGAATACTTATTTACGTCGAATTGTTTAATTGCTATTCTATGTATTTTTTCATATAATAGTAAAATAGAATGTGTGATACAATAATCACCTCAAATAGAAAGGAAATTCTATGTCAAATCTATCTGTTAATGCAATTCGTTTCCTAGGTATTGACGCCATTAATAAAGCCAACTCAGGTCACCCAGGTGTGGTTATGGGAGCGGCTCCGATGGCTTACAGCCTCTTTACAAAACAACTTCGTATCAATCCAGCTAAACCAAACTGGATCAACCGCGACCGCTTTATTCTTTCAGCAGGTCATGGTTCAATGCTTCTTTATGCCCTTCTTCACCTTTCTGGTTTTGAAGATGTCAGCATGGATGAGATTAAGAGCTTCCGTCAGTGGGGTTCAAAAACACCAGGTCACCCAGAATTTGGTCATACAGCAGGGATTGATGCTACAACAGGTCCTCTAGGGCAAGGTATTTCAACTGCCACTGGTTTTGCCCAGGCAGAACGTTTCTTGGCAGCTAAGTATAACCGTGAAGGCTACAATATCTTTGACCACTATACTTACGTTATCTGTGGAGATGGAGACTTGATGGAAGGTGTCTCAAGCGAGGCAGCTTCATACGCAGGTTTGCAAAAACTAGACAAGTTGGTTGTTCTTTATGATTCAAATGACATCAACTTGGATGGTGAGACAAAAGATTCCTTTACAGAAAGTGTTCGTGACCGTTACAATGCCTACGGTTGGCATACTGCCTTGGTTGAAGATGGAACAGACTTGGAAGCAATCCATGCAGCTATCGAAACAGCTAAAGCTTCAGGCAAACCATCTTTGATTGAAGTGAAGACTGTTATTGGATACGGTTCTCCAAACAAACAAGGAACTAATGCCGTACACGGTGCTCCTCTTGGAGCAGATGAAACTGCAGCAACTCGTCAAGCCCTTGGTTGGGACTACGAACCATTTGAAATCCCAGAACAAGTATATGCTGATTTCAAAGAACATGTTGCAGACCGTGGTGCATCAGCTTATGAAGCATGGGCAAAACTAGTCGCAGATTACAAAGAAGCGCATCCAGAATTGGCTGCAGAATTGGAAGCAATTATCGAAGGGCGCGATCCAGTTGAAGTGACTCCAGCAGACTTCCCAGCCTTAGAAAATGGCTTCTCTCAAGCAACTCGTAACTCGAGTCAGGATGCTTTGAACGTTGTGGCAGCTAAGTTACCAACCTTCTTAGGTGGATCAGCTGACCTAGCTCACTCAAACATGACTTATATCAAGACTGATGGACTTCAAGATGATACCAATCGCTTGAACCGTAACATTCAGTTTGGTGTTCGTGAATTTGCCATGGGAACTATCTTGAACGGGATGGCCCTTCACGGTGGACTTCGTGTATACGGTGGAACTTTCTTCGTCTTCTCTGACTATGTGAAGGCAGCTGTTCGCTTGTCAGCCTTACAAGGACTTCCTGTGACTTATGTCTTTACCCACGATTCTATTGCGGTTGGGGAAGACGGTCCGACTCACGAACCAGTTGAGCATTTAGCAGGTCTTCGTGCCATGCCAAATCTGAATGTTTTCCGTCCAGCAGATGCGCGTGAAACGCAAGCAGCTTGGTACCTTGCAGTGACAAGCGAAAAAACACCAACTGCCCTTGTATTGACACGTCAAAACTTGACTGTTGAAGAAGGAACAGACTTCGACAAGGTTGCAAAAGGTGCTTATGTTGTCTATGAAAATGCAGCAGACTTTGATACCATCTTGATTGCGACAGGTTCAGAGGTTAATCTTGCTGTCTCAGCTGCCAAAGAATTGGCTAGTCAAGGTGCAAAAGTCCGCGTAGTCAGTATGCCATCTACAGATGTCTTTGATAAACAAGATGCAGCATACAAGGAAGAAATTCTTCCAAATGCAGTCCGTCGTCGTGTTGCAGTCGAAATGGGTGCAAGTCAAAACTGGTACAAATATGTTGGTCTTGATGGTGCCGTTCTAGGTATTGATACCTTCGGAGCCTCTGCCCCAGCACCAAAAGTATTGGCAGAATATGGCTTTACTGTTGAAAATCTTGTAAAAGTCGTTCAAAACTTGAAATAATCCTAAAAATCAGGGCGCAAGCTCTGGTTTTTCTTACTAGAAAAGCAAGGTACAATCTTGTAAAAGTAGCTGAAATTTGATATAGTAGTCCTATGTAAAAGACAAAGGAGAAGAAAATGAATCCAAATTATACATTTTTTATTATGCTTGTAGCGATGTTGGGCTTGATGTTCTTTATGCAACGCTCTCAAAAGAAACAAGCACAAAAACGTATGGAAAGTTTAAATAAACTGCAAAAAGGCTATGAAGTGATTACAATCGGTGGACTTTACGGAACAGTCGATGAAGTAGATACTGAGAAGAGAACGATTGTTCTTGATGTCGATGGAGTTTACTTGACTTTTGAACTAGCTGCTATCAAGACAGTATTACCGCTGAAAGAAACCGCTTCACTAGAAGGCGCAATTGAAAAATAAGACGGGATTACTAACTCCCGTTTTTCTATAAAAGAAAGGAAATGGGATGAAAAAACTAGCCTTTGTCTGTCTGGGGAATATTTGCCGTAGTCCTATGGCTGAGTTTGTTATGAAATCAATGACAGATAATTATGAAATCCAAAGTCGAGCGACTTCTTCTTGGGAACATGGCAATCCGATTCATAATGGAACTCAAGGGATTTTTCAACAGTATGAGATTCCTTATGAAAAAGGCAAAACATCGCTTCAGATTAGCAAGGAAGATTTTGAAGCCTTTGATTATATTATCGGAATGGACGCTTCAAATGTTTCTGACTTACGTCAGATGTGTCCAGTAGACTGTCAAGATAAGATTTACTCATTTGCATCTGAAAGCGTTCCAGATCCTTGGTATACAGGAGATTTTGAGGAAACCTATCAGCGTGTTCAAGAGGGATGTCAAGCATGGTTAGAACGTTTAGAAAAGGAGAGTGAAGGTGGAAAATCTTAAGAATTTTTACGAAAAGTATCGAGTGTATCTAACTCGTCCACGTTTAGAGCTTTTAGCAGTAGTTGCCATTGTTTTCTGTGCTGTACTCGTCTTTTTTCTAAATATTCCCGGAAAAGGCGTTCTAAAGCTTGATAATGGAACGATTGTTTACGATGGCAGTCTTGTACGTGGTAAAATGAATGGCCAAGGTACCATTACCTTCCAAAATGGAGACCAGTATACTGGTGGTTTCAACAATGGAGCCTTCAACGGAAAAGGTACCTTTCAATCTAAAGAAGGCTGGACCTACGAAGGTGATTTTGTAAATGGTCAGGCTGAAGGAAACGGGAAACTAACAACAGAACAAGAAGTTGTTTATGAAGGGACTTTTAAACAAGGCGTTTTTCAACAAAAATAAAGCCTCCTTATCAAAGGAGGTATTGTTAGAATCTCTAAGTAAGCGCTTACCTGCAAATTCCTTTCTTTCCAAGCCCCCTTCCAAGTAAGTTTGTGAAATAAAAAAATATTTGAAATAAATTTCACAAACTTTAAAGAAAAAACTTGATAAGTAAAGAAAATGAGGAAAAATTCACAAACAATAAAAAATTCTTTGTGAAATGTTTATGAAACTGTTTACAAAGTTGCAATAATACGTTATAATAAACTTGTGAAAAAATTAACAAAGGATATCGATCCTTGAAAGCTATGGAGGAAAATATGGCTGATAAAAAAACTGTGACACCAGAAGAAAAGAAACTCGCTGCTGAAAAGCATGTTGATGGCTTGGTGCAAAAAGCTTTAGTTGCTCTTGAGGAAATGCGTAAACTCGACCAAGAACAGGTCGACTACATCGTAGCTAAAGCGTCAGTGGCAGCTTTGGATGCCCACGGAGAATTGGCTATACATGCCTATGAAGAAACAGGACGCGGTGTATTTGAAGATAAAGCAACTAAGAACTTGTTTGCTTGTGAACACGTGGTAAACAACATGCGTCACACTAAAACAGTTGGTGTTATCGAAGAAGACGATGTAACAGGTTTGACTCTTATCGCTGAACCGGTCGGTGTTGTTTGTGGTATCACTCCAACAACAAACCCAACATCAACAGCAATCTTCAAATCATTGATTTCATTGAAGACACGTAACCCAATCGTCTTTGCCTTCCATCCATCAGCTCAAGAATCATCAGCTCATGCAGCTCAAATCGTTCGTGATGCTGCGATTAAAGCCGGAGCTCCTGAAAACTGTGTACAGTGGATTACTGAACCATCTATGGAAGCAACTAGTGCGCTTATGAACCACGAAGGTATTGCAACAATCCTTGCAACAGGTGGTAATGCTATGGTTAAAGCCGCATACTCATGTGGTAAACCAGCACTTGGAGTAGGTGCCGGAAACGTGCCAGCTTATGTTGAAAAATCAGCTAACATTCGCCAAGCTGCACACGATATCGTCATGTCTAAATCATTTGATAACGGTATGGTCTGTGCCTCAGAGCAAGCGGTTATCATTGATAAAGAAATTTACGATGAATTTGTAGCAGAGTTCAAATCATATCACACTTACTTTGTAAACAAAAAAGAAAAAGCACTTCTTGAAGAATTCTGCTTCGGCGTGAAAGCAAACAGCAAAAACTGTGCTGGTGCAAAATTGAACGCTGACATCGTTGGTAAACCAGCAACTTGGATTGCAGAGCAAGCAGGATTTACAGTTCCAGAAGGAACAAACATTCTTGCTGCAGAATGTAAAGAAGTTGGTGAAAACGAGCCATTGACTCGTGAAAAATTGTCACCAGTTATCGCAGTTTTGAAATCTGAAAGCCGTGAAGATGGTATTTCCAAAGCTCGTCAAATGGTTGAATTTAACGGTCTTGGTCACTCAGCAGCTATCCACACAGCTGACGAAGAATTGACTAAAGAATTTGGTAAAGCTGTTAAAGCTATTCGTGTTATCTGTAACTCACCTTCTACTTTCGGTGGTATCGGGGACGTTTACAATGCCTTCTTGCCATCATTGACACTCGGATGTGGTTCTTACGGACGCAACTCAGTTGGGGATAACGTTAGTGCCATTAACCTTTTGAATATCAAAAAAGTCGGAAGACGGAGAAATAACATGCAATGGATGAAACTTCCTTCAAAAACATACTTTGAACGTGATTCAATTCAATACCTTCAAAAATGTCGTGACGTTGAACGTGTCATGATCGTTACTGACCATGCCATGGTAGAGCTTGGCTTCCTTGATCGTATCATCGAACAACTTGACCTTCGTCGCAATAAGGTGGTTTACCAAATCTTTGCTGATGTAGAACCAGATCCAGATATCACAACTGTAAACCGTGGTACTGAGATTATGCGTGCCTTCAAACCAGATACAATCATCGCTCTTGGTGGTGGATCTCCAATGGATGCTGCTAAAGTAATGTGGCTCTTCTACGAACAACCAGAAGTGGACTTCCGTGACCTTGTCCAAAAATTCATGGATATCCGTAAACGTGCCTTCAAATTCCCATTGCTTGGTAAGAAGACTAAATTCATCGCGATTCCAACTACATCTGGTACAGGATCTGAAGTAACACCATTTGCCGTTATCTCTGATAAAGCAAACAACCGTAAATACCCAATCGCTGACTACTCATTGACACCAACTGTGGCAATCGTAGACCCTGCTTTGGTATTGACAGTTCCTGGATTTGTTGCTGCGGACACTGGTATGGACGTATTGACCCACGCGACTGAAGCTTACGTATCACAAATGGCTAGCGACTACACTGACGGTCTTGCACTTCAAGCCATCAAGCTTGTATTTGAAAACCTTGAAAGCTCAGTTAAGAACGCAGACTTCCATTCACGCGAGAAAATGCATAACGCTTCAACAATCGCTGGTATGGCCTTTGCCAATGCCTTCCTAGGTATTTCTCACTCAATGGCTCATAAGATTGGTGCGCAATTCCACACAATCCACGGTCGTACAAATGCGATCTTGCTCCCATACGTTATCCGCTACAACGGTACACGTCCAGCTAAGACAGCAACATGGCCTAAGTACAACTACTACCGTGCAGACGAGAAATATCAAGATATCGCTCGTATGCTTGGACTTCCAGCTTCTACACCAGAAGAAGGGGTTGAATCTTTTGCAAAAGCTGTTTACGAACTCGGTGAGCGCGTAGGTATCCAAATGAACTTCAAAGCACAAGGTGTTGACGAAAAAGAATGGAAAGAACGTTCTCGTGAATTGGCCTTCCTTGCTTATGAAGATCAATGTTCGCCTGCAAACCCACGCCTTCCAATGGTTGACCATATGCAAGAAATCATCGAAGATTCTTACTATGGCTATAAAGAAAGACCAGGACGCCGTAAATAATTGTTATCAGCCTAGAGGCAGGGAATCCCTGTCTCTTTTTTTGTAATTCTATTTGAAAAATGGTATAATCATCGCATATATTTATTTGAAAATCAAATCTTTTATAATCATGCGAGGGGCAAATGAACAAGATAAATGAGTTAGGGGATAAAGTGCGACTTTTAAGAGAGGAGAAAGGACTTAGTCGTCCAGTTTTTTGTGGGGATGAGTCTGAATTATCAGTGCGTCAGTTGGTGAGAATCGAAAAAGGAGAATTTCGACCGACTATAAAAACACTAGAATATATTGCAGATAGATTAGAAATTCCATCCTACGTCTTGATGCCAGATTATAAGGAACTGCCTAAACGCTACCAAGAATTAAAGTACTTTCTTTTACATCACCCTGACTATGGAGACAAGGAGTTGCAAGAACAAAAGGAAGAATATTTTGATGAGATTTTTGAGTGTTTTTATGATGACCTGCCCCGTGATGAGAAGATGATAGTGGACTGCCTTCAGGCAATAGATGCAGTGAGAGCGACTAGTAATTCTTTATACGGAAGTGGTGTGATTGAGGACAGTCTTCAAGACTTACTATCCAGAGATGTATATAAGGCTGAGGAATTGTTGAAATTGAGACTGTATTTTCTTTGTCAGTTAATGGATGGTTTAAACGAGGGTGAGATAAAAAAGTCTGAGCATGAAACTATTCTTTATTTTCATGACAAATTAAGTTCTCAGGTTGATAAGATAGAGTTCGATTGTTTGGACTTACTTAGAGACTCCTTGTTAGCTTCTTTAACTTGTATAGAGGTTATGGGGTTGCTTCATTATTTTAAGAGGGCAGTCGAGACCTTAAATAAAATAGGGCAAAAAACACGAGATTTTCAAAAACAACCGATTGTCTTGATGGTGGAGTGGAAATATTATATTCAGATGGATTATGATACAGCCAAACAAAAGTATGAAGAAGCAAAAATGATGGCAAGGATGTTTGGCAATGGGAAGTTACTCGTTAGTTTAGATAATGAATGGGCTGAGGATCTAGAAAGATATCGTTAAAGAGTTTATAGGAGTGACATTTCTGTCATTGGAGAAATGTCGCTTTTTTGTTAAAATGAATTTTACTTGATATACATCCAGAAGCAAACTAGGCAATAGAGAGAAAACTCTAAGTAGTAGGCCCATAGGGGAAATCAGTGCTGATGTAGCTTGAAGGATTTTCTATCAGTATGGTGTATGACGATAACAGTTTTAAACAAGGGGGAAAGAATGTCTATTTTATCCATTAAAAATATTTCAAAGTTTTACACTTTGGACGGTAAACATCAAGAACAGGCTTTAAAGAATATTAACCTGCAGATTGCAAAAGGTAAAATTACAGCGATTTACGGTCCATCAGGCTGTGGCAAAACCAGTCTACTAAACATCATAAGTGGTTTAGACAGACAATATGAAGGAGATTTAGAGTTTAAAGGGGAATCCCTCCGTGACTTATCAGAGATTGAACTAACTCAATTTCGTAAAGATAAGATTGGATTTGTGTTTCAAAACTTTAACCTCATTCCACATCAGTCTGTCTTGGACAATGTCAAGCTACCTCTCTATGTCAAAGATTTATCTGACAGGGAGATGACAATGATTGCAAAGGAGCAATTAAGTAACTTGGGCATGGAGCCTTTTATTGCTAAAAATGTTAAACAGCTTTCTGGTGGGCAAAAGCAACGTGTAGCAATCGCGCGTGCACTGGTAAATCAGCCAGATATGATTGTAGCAGATGAGCCAACGGGTTCGCTGGATTCTCAATCCCAAGAAATGGTATTGGAAGTATTTAAAAATTTAGCCCAAACAGGGAAAACAGTATTGATCGTAACCCATAATCCAGAGGTTGCGGAATATGCAGACGTGATTATCAAAATGAAGGATGGTGAAGTCGTTGAAGAAGTCAAAAAATAAAGGATTATCATTGAAAAATAAATTCAAACTTTCTTTAAATAACTTTATGGAAAGAAAATGGCGTAACCTATTGATTGCGCTAGCAACCTCAATCGGTTTTGTAGGAGTCTTAATTTCTTTTGGCTTGGGAAATGCTTTGATTTCGATGATTGATGAAAATACGAATGGAGGTCAAATTCCTTCTCAAGTTCAGATTGCTTTAAACACAAAAAATGTTGGACGAGGCTTTTTGAATCAAGACGATAAGAACTATATCACGGATACAGTTGGGAAAGAAGCTATTAAATATTTGGAGAGTCCTTTTGGGATGACCATGTCAAATATGACTATAGATGGGCAAGAAATGGATCTGAGTCAAACGATGCCTTCTTATGCTCAAGTAGTGAGTCTCTATGAGGATACAAGTATTTCTGTTAGTAGTAATGAAAAGGACAAAGTGGTAGCTGGATCCCTCTATACGGATGCAAATGAACAGGGTTTGACAATTCCAATCAGTTTACTTAAAAATTGGAATGAACAGACAGGAAACAATCTGACAGCTAGTGATGTTATTGGCAAATCAGTCTCAGCCAGCATTGTAGAAAATGCTGCCGAGGCTAGCAAGACTGCTCAATTTCAAACGAAGATTGTGCGTGTGATCAATGATGAAGATGACATGGAGGACAGCAACAGTTTCATGCCGTCTCATCAAATGGAAACGATTTTGAAAGAGGCTGGATTTACAAAAGCTGTATCTTATTTTATCTTGGAACTCAAAGATCCATCACAGACAAAAACGGTAACAGAAGAATTACAGAAAAATAAGAAGTATACCGTTCTTTCTCAACAGAAGGTTCTTGATATTGTGATTACCTTTATTCGTGTCATTCAGGGATTGTTGATTGTGCTTTCATCACAAGCTATTGTGGTAGCAGCGGTCATGATTGGTATCATTATTTACATCAATATCATGCAACGTTCTAAGGAAATAGGTGTCATGAAGGCAGTTGGTTATCAAAATCATGATGTCAAAGGGATTTTTATTTACGAGGCTATCTGGATTGTAGGCATCGCCTTGTTACTGGCCTTTTTGGTTGCACAAGGGGTGGGAAGTTTGGCGAATGCGGTTGTAAATCACTTTTATCCATCCATCACTAAGGTTTTTGAATTAAATTTGTTATCTGTTTTAGGAACTCTAGCTTTCGCTCTATTACTTGGTTATGTCTCAGCCTACTTCCCAGCACGTAAAATTAGTAAAATGGATCCTGTAGAATCGCTACGATATGAATAGTAAGGGATTCCTTGATTTACAGTTTAAAAAAGAAACTAACATAGAAAAACAACGCCCGTACTTGCAATTCAACTCAAATAGTTATATAATAGGTTTGTTGAAAGGTGATTTGTAGTGATTCAAGTTACTCTTTTCACAATAAAAATTTCATGATTTTCATAAGGAGGAAATCACTAATGGTAGTTAAAGTTGGTATTAACGGTTTCGGACGTATCGGTCGTCTTGCTTTCCGTCGTATCCAAAACGTAGAAGGTGTTGAAGTTACTCGTATCAACGACCTTACAGATCCAGTTATGCTTGCACACTTGTTGAAATACGACACAACTCAAGGTCGTTTCGACGGTACTGTTGAAGTTAAAGAAGGTGGATTCGAAGTTAACGGTAAATTCGTTAAAGTTTCTGCTGAACGTGATCCAGAACAAATCGACTGGGCTAACGACGGTGTAGACATCGTTCTTGAAGCAACTGGTTTCTTTGCTACTAAAGCAGCTGCTGAAAAACACTTGCACGCTGGTGGTGCTAAGAAAGTTGTTATCACTGCTCCTGGTGGATCAGATGTTAAAACAGTTGTATTTAACACTAACCATGACGTTCTTGATGGTACTGAAACAGTTATCTCAGGTGCTTCATGTACTACAAACTGTTTGGCTCCAATGGCTAAAGCTCTTCATGATAACTTTGGTGTTGTAGAAGGATTGATGACTACTATCCACGGTTACACTGGTGACCAAATGCTTCTTGATGGACCACACCGTAAAGGTGACCTTCGCCGTGCTCGTGCTGCTGCAGCTAACATCGTTCCTAACTCAACTGGTGCTGCTAAAGCAATCGGTTTGGTTATCCCTGAATTGAACGGTAAATTGGACGGAGCTGCTCAACGTGTTCCTGTTCCAACAGGTTCTGTAACTGAATTGGTAGCAGTTCTTGAAAAGAACGTTACTGTTGATGAAGTGAACGCAGCTATGAAAGCAGCTTCAAATGAATCATACGGTTACACAGAAGATCCAATCGTATCTTCAGATATCGTAGGTATGTCTTACGGTTCATTGTTTGACGCAACTCAAACTAAAGTTCTTGACGTTGACGGTAAACAATTGGTTAAAGTTGTATCATGGTACGACAACGAAATGTCATACACTGCACAACTTGTTCGTACTCTTGAATACTTCGCAAAAATCGCTAAATAATTCATGAGTAGATAAAAAGCAAGGCCTATTGGTCTTGCTTTTCTTATATGGAAAAATGGATGACACAATCATCCATTCTTTTTTAATTCTTTTTCAAATGTATCTGAAAAGGCGTTGAAGCTTAATCTCTCTAATGTAAGTGGATGGGTAAAGGAAAGTCGAAAGGCATGAAGCATAAGCCGACTTGATTTTGATTTACTATTATAGAGAGGGTCACCTAGGATCGGGAAGTTATGATGTGAAAGGTGCACACGAATTTGATGTGTTCGACCTGTCTTTAGCTTGCAACGAACCAAGGAAGTTTTATTTGGAAATTGCTTTAATCTGCTTACATGCGTTTCAGCATATTGTCCATTTTTTGTATCAACTATTCGCTTTCTGCGATCATGGCGATCACGTCCGATTTTGTCTTTGAAAACAAGTTCTTTGCTGTTGATATGTCCGTCGACCTGTGCCCAATATTCCCTAGAAATCTCTTTTTTCTCCAGTAAGCGATTGAGAATAGGCAGGATAAAAGGATTTTTGGCAAAGAGAACCAAACCACTGGTTTCCATGTCCAGACGATGAACGACATAGCAGGTTTGGCCAACATAGGCACTGACATGGTTAAGAAGGGCGATTTCGTTTGGCTGATTACCATGCGTTTTCATCCCCTCTGGTTTGTTGACAATAATCAAGTGTTGATCTTGATAAACTTCCTGAACGAGGTTAGGATTGCCCCAAGGGATTTCTTTTTCGGGATAATCTTCTTCGTCAAAAGTCAACTGGCAAACATCTCCAGGATTTACCGTCTCATTCCAATGAACTTCTCGCTGATTAATCAAAATGTGTTTCTTGATTCTCAAAAAATGACGGATTTTTCTAGGGATGAGGAGTTGCTCCTCTAGTAATTGCTTTACCGTCATTTGAGGTAGAGAGTCTGGTAATGTAAATGTGAATTGCATACAGATATTGTAACAAAAAAAGCCCTATTTTGATAGGAAATAGCTAAATTCTTGTCTTCCTATGATGAAGATGATAAAATAAACGCATGAAATTAGATAAATTGTTTGAGAAATTTCTTTCTCTTTTTAAAAAAGAAACAAGTGAATCAGAGGACTCTGATTCTACTAGCTTACGTCGCTCTCGTAGTGATCGAAAAAAATTAGCCCAAGTAGGTCCAATTCGAAAATTCTGGCGTCGCTATCATCTAACAAAGATTGTCCTTATACTAGGTTTGAGTGCAAGCTTGCTAGTTGGAACCTATTTGTTTGCTGTAGCCAAGTCAACCAATGTCAATGATTTGCAAAATGCCTTGAAAACTCGAACTCTCATTTTTGACCGTGAAGAAAAGGAGGCTGGTGCCTTGTCTGGTCAAAAAGGAACCTATGTTGAATTGACTGATATCAGTAAAAATTTGCAGAATGCCGTTATTGCGACAGAAGATCGTTCTTTTTATAAAAATGACGGGATTAACTATGGTCGTTTCTTCTTGGCTATTGTAACTGCTGGTCGTTCAGGTGGTGGTTCTACTATTACCCAACAGCTGGCTAAAAACGCCTATCTATCACAGGATCAAACTGTCGAGAGAAAAGCAAAAGAATTTTTCCTTGCCTTAGAATTAACAAAAAAATATAGTAAGGATCAAATTTTAACCATGTACCTTAACAATGCCTATTTTGGAAATGGTGTGTGGGGTGTAGAAGATGCGAGTAAGAAATACTTTGGAGTTTCTGCGTCAGAAGTGAGTTTGGATCAAGCTGCGACTCTGGCAGGGATGCTCAAAGGGCCGGAACTGTATAATCCTTTGAATTCCGTACAAGATTCGACTAATCGTCGCGACACTGTCTTACAAAATATGCTTGCAGCGGGTTACATTGATAAAAACCAAGAAACCGAAGCTGCAGAAGTTGATATGACTTCGCAATTGCACGATAAGTATGAAGGAAAGATTTCAGATTACCGCTATCCTTCTTACTTTGATGCGGTTGTTAATGAGGCTGTTTCCAAGTATAGTCTAACAGAGGAAGAAATTGTCAATAATGGCTACCGCATTTACACAGAGCTGGACCAAAACTACCAAGCAAATATGCAGGTTGTTTATGAAAATACAGCTCTATTTCCTAGGGCAGAGGATGGAACATTTGCTCAATCAGGAAGTGTAGCTCTCGAACCGAAAACAGGGGGAGTTCGTGGAGTTGTCGGTCAGGTTGCTGGCAATGATAAAACTGGATTCCGGAATTTCAACTATGCAACTCAATCGAAACGTAGCCCTGGTTCTACAATTAAGCCTTTAGTTGTTTATACGCCAGCAGTTGAAGCAGGTTGGGCTTTGAATAAGCAATTGGATAACCATACCATGCAGTACGACAGCTATAAGGTTGATAACTATGCAGGGATCAAAACGAGTCGAGAAGTTCCTATGTATCAAGCCTTGGCAGAGTCGCTTAATCTACCTGCTGTTGCCACTGTTAATGATTTGGGCGTCGACAAGGCTTTTGAGGCAGGCGAAAAATTCGGACTCAACATGGAAAAGGTCGACCGTGTTCTTGGCGTCGCCTTGGGAAGCGGTGTTGAAACCAACCCTCTGCAAATGGCTCAAGCATATGCTGCCTTTGCAAATGAAGGTTTAATGCCGGAAGCTCATTTTATTAGTAGAATTGAAAATGCTAGTGGTCAGGTCATTGCGAGCCATAAAAATTCACAAAAACGGGTGATTGATAAGTCTGTAGCTGATAAGATGACCAGTATGATGTTGGGGACATTCACCAACGGTACCGGTATTAGTTCATCTCCTGCAGATTATGTCATGGCAGGAAAAACTGGAACAACTGAAGCTGTTTTCAATCCTGAATACACAAGTGACCAGTGGGTAATTGGTTATACTCCGGATGTAGTGATTAGTCACTGGCTTGGTTTCCCTACCACTGATGAAAGCCACTATCTAGCAGGATCTACTTCAAACGGTGCAGCCCATGTCTTTAGAAACATTGCCAATACCATTTTACCTTATACGCCAGGAAGTACCTTCACGGTTGAAAATGCTTATCAGCAAAATGGAATTGCACCAGCCAATACAAGAAATCAAGTGCAGAGTAATGAAACGAATCAGACGGATGATACCCTTTCTGATATTAGAAGTCGTGCGCAAAATCTGGTAGATGAGGCCAGTCGTGCTATCTCGGATGCGAAGATTAAGGAAAAGGCTCAAACGATATGGGATTCGGTAGTCAATCTATTTCGTTAAGATGCTTGTCAAAGCCTATCTTTCTTGTTATAATAGATAAGATGGAGGCGTTATGGCACTAAAAAAAGCAAGCCTAGCTTGTGCGGTTTGTGGTTCGAGAAACTATTCAATCAAGATCAGCGGAAACCCCAAGCCAACACGACTAGAAGTAAATAAATTTTGTAAACATTGTGGTAAGTACACTACACACAGAGAAACGAGATAGGAGAGAGCGATGCGTTTTATTGGAGATATTTTTAGACTTCTTAAAGACACAACATGGCCAACTCGCAAGGAAAGCTGGAGAGATTTTCGTTCTATCATGGAATACACAGCTTTCTTTGTTGTGATTATTTATATTTTTGACAAGTTGATTGTTTCAGGTTTGATTCGATTTATTAACATTTTTTAGAAGACCTGCGGAGTTATTCACGCTAGAAATCTTCTATTATGAAAGGAAGTATCATGGATAGTTTTGATAAAGGATGGTTTGTCTTACAAACCTATTCTGGTTATGAAAATAAGGTAAAAGAAAATCTATTACAACGTGCACAAACCTACAATATGTTGGATAATATTTTACGTGTTGAAATTCCAACACAAACAGTGCAAGTTGAAAAAAATGGAAAGAGAAAAGAAGTAGAAGAAAATCGCTTTCCAGGTTATGTTCTTGTGGAAATGGTGATGACAGATGAAGCTTGGTTTGTTGTTCGAAACACACCAAACGTTACAGGATTTGTCGGATCTCACGGAAATAGATCAAAACCAACTCCATTATTGGAACAAGAAATCCGTGATATCTTGATTTCTATGGGACAAACTGTACAAGAGTTTGATATTCATGTTGAAGTTGGTCAAACTGTACGTATCATTGATGGTGCTTTTGCAGACTATACTGGTAAGATTACAGAGATTGATAACAATAAAGTGAAGATGATTATCTCTATGTTTGGTAATGACACAGTTGCAGAAGTAAACCTAAACCAAATTGCAGAATTATAACCCTGAGAGAGGCATGTCCTCTCTTTTTTGTGCAGTTGAGACGGTGTAGGGAACAGAACGGAGAAAAGAACCGAATTAGCTTTTTTATTTGTTAGACTGTATCTAGAAAGGGGGACGTTATGTTTAAAGAATTATATGAAGAAGTCCAGGGGATTGTATATAAGTGTAGAAATGAATATTACCTTCATTTATGGGAACTATCGGATTGGGACCAAGAGGGGATGATTTGCTTACATGAATTGATTAGTAGAGAAGAAGGAATAATAGAAGATATTCCTCGTTTAAGGAAATATTTTAAGACTAAGTTCCGGAATCGAATTCTAGACTATATCCGTAAGCAAGAAAGTCAGAAGCGTAGATATGATAAAGAACCCTATGAAGAAGTAGGTGAGATTAGTCATCGTATCAGTGAGGGAGGTCTGTGTCTAGATGATTATTATCTCTTTCATGAGACACTAAGAAATTATAGAAGCAAACAAAGTAAAGATAAACAAGAAGAGTTAGAACGCATCTTAAGACATGAACGCTTCCGAGGGCGTCAAAGAGTATTAAGAGACTTACGTATTGTGTTTAAAGAGTTTGATATCCGTACTCGGTAAGAAGCTATGCAAAAAAAAGAAAAAAACATAAAAAGTTTAAAAAGTAGTTGACAAAGTTTGAAAAGTCGGTATAATAGTAAGAGTTGAAAATAACAGCTCTGGTCCGTTGGTCAAGGGGTTAAGACACCGCCTTTTCACGGCGGTAACACGGGTTCGAATCCCGTACGGACTATGGTATGTTGTGGTGTGGAACACTTGATGAAAAAAGATTAAAAAAGTTTCAAAAAAGTGTTGACAAGCGAAAGCACCTGTGATATACTGATATAGTTGTCGCTTGAGAGAAGTAAGTGACAAAGACCTTTGAAAACTGAACAAGACGAACCAATGTGCAGGGCACTACAACCAAGGTTGTAGTACTGAACAATGAAAAAACAATAAATC